>CACXFK010000148.1 GCA_902766945.1 uncultured Lachnospiraceae bacterium
ATCCGTCTGGTCAAACGCGTTCTCGATCGGCTTGCCGGCAGGCGCCATCGGGAACACCATGTCGTCTTTGTCAATACGGCAGTCCAGAACGACCGGTTTGTCGGACCTGAGCGCTTCAAGAATAGCGCCTTCCACTTCCTCTTTCTTCGTCACGCGGATTCCGAGAGCGCCCATGCCCTCCGCCACTTTGACGAAGTCCAGTCCGTCGTCGAGAACGGTATTCGAATATCGCTCTCCGTAAAACAGATGCTGCCACTGGCGCACCATGCCGAGCACTTCGTTGTTCATCACGATCTCGATGACCTTAATGCCGTTCCGGACCGCGGAGATCACCTCATTCATATTCATGCGGAAGCAGCCGTCCCCGCCGATGTTCACGACGATCTTATCCGGACAGCCCACTTTCGCGCCCATCGCGGCGCCGAGGCCGTACCCCATCGTCCCGAGTCCTCCGGATGTGAGGAACGTGCGCGGCTCCGTGTATTTGTAGTACTGGGCCGCCCACATCTGATGCTGCCCGACGTCTGTGGAAATGATCGCTTTTCCGTCTGTCAGGCGGTACAGTTCCTGCAGGATATACGGTCCCGTAAGGCGGGGATAGTCGTAAACAAGCGGATGGGCTTCCCTGAATTCGCTGACTTCAGTGATCCAGTCCGGATGCTTCTTCTCCTCCACCTTGTCAAGCAGGCGGCGGAGCGATTCTTTCAGATCGCCCACGACGGCCGTGTCCACGATCACGTTTTTGTTGATCTCGGAGGCGTCGATGTCCAGATGGATGATCTTTGCCTGATGTGCGAACTGGGACGTCTTGCCGGTGTCGCGATCGGCAAACCGGGTGCCTGCCGCGATCAGGAGATCGCAGTGCGAGACGGCGATATTGGACGTCTTGGTGCCGTGCATGCCGAGCATACCCATGTAAAGCGGGTCTGTCCCCGGAAACGCTCCTTTGCCCATCAGCGTATCACAGACGGGTGCGTCGATCTTGTGCGCAAGTTCCCGGATCTCTTCGGAAGCGCCCGCAGTCACGGCTCCGCCTCCTACAAAGATCACGGGTCTTACCGCCTCGGCGATCAGAGCAGCCGCCGCATCAAGATCCTCTTCGCGGATCGTCCCGGTCTTCTTTTCGATCGGCTTGATTTCCTCGCGCACATATTCGCAGGAATTTGCGGTGACGTCTTTTGTGATGTCCACGAGGACAGGGCCGGGTCTCCCGCTCCGGGCGATCTTAAACGCCCTCCGGATCATCGGGGCAAGCCGGGTCACGTCCTTTACGATCGTGCTGTACTTCGTGATCGGCATCGTGATGCCGGCGATATCCACCTCCTGGAAGCTGTCCTTGCCGAGCAGGTTGAGACCCACGTTGCAGGTAAAGGCAACAAGCGGTACGGAATCCATATACGCCGTCGCGATGCCGGTCACCAGATTGGTGGCTCCGGGTCCGGAAGTCGCGAAAACGACACCCGGTTTGCCGGTCGCCCGGGCATATCCGTCCGCGGCATGAGCCGCTCCCTGTTCATGTGAAGTCAGGACATGGCGGATTTCATCGCTGTGTTTGTAAAGTGCGTCATATACGTTCAGGATCGATCCGCCCGGATACCCGAACACGGTATCAACGCCCTGCTCCTTCAGACACTCGATCAGTATTTCGGAACCATTTAATTTCATACGCTGCTATCATACTCCTTTCCGGGTGTCCGTCATTCTTTGTGATCCGGGATCTCCAGCACGGCGCCGCGGCTTCCGGAGGTCACCATGGAAGCATAGCGGGCCAGATAGCCGGTTTTAATCTTCGGCTCATGTATTTTAAGCTTTTTGCGCCGCTCCTCGAAAACCTCATCCGGCACCGCTGCGTTCAGCGTCTTTTCCGGGATATTGATTCGGATCAAATCCCCCTCTTCGAGGAGAGCGATCGGTCCGCCGACTGCAGCTTCCGGTGAGATATGGCCGATGGAAGCGCCGCGGGAGGCGCCGCTGAAACGGCCGTCCGTAATCAGCGCGACTGAGGAGCCAAGGCCCATGCCCGCGATCGCCGAAGTGGGGTTCAGCATCTCGCGCATGCCCGGACCGCCCTTCGGTCCTTCATAGCGGATGACCACCACGTCGCCCGGATGGATCCGGCCGCCGAGAATCGCCTCGATCGCATCGTCCTCGCTGTCAAAGACGCGGGCCGGTCCCTCGTGCACAAGCATCTCGGGAGCCACCGCGCTCTGCTTGACGACGCCGCCCTCCGGAGCGATATTTCCGGAAAGAACAGCCAGGCCGCCCGTTTTGCTGTACGGATTGTCAACCGGCCGGATCACTTCCGGATTCCGGTTGACGGCATTGGCTATATTTTCGCCGACGGTTTTGCCCGTCACGGTGAGGCAGTCAAGGTCCAGAAGATTGAGCCTGGACAGCTCGTTCATCACCGCGTAGACTCCGCCCGCTTCATTGAGTTCATCCATGTAGGTCGGGCCGGCCGGCGCAAGGTGGCACAGATTCGGCGTCTTCGCCGAATACTCGTTCGCCAGCCTCATATCGAGATCAAACCCGATCTCATGGGCGATCGCCGGCAGATGGAGCATCGTGTTGGTCGAGCAGCCGAGGGCCATATCCACGGTCAGCGCGTTCCGTATGGAGCGCTCCGTGATGATGTCGCGCGGACGGATATCCGCTTTCAGAAGTTCCATCACCTTGTTTCCGGCGTGCTTTGCAAGGCGGATACGGGCGGAATAAACCGCCGGGATCGTTCCGTTGCCGCGAAGGCCCATGCCGATCGCCTCAGTCAGGCAGTTCATGCTGTTCGCCGTATACATGCCTGAGCAGGAGCCGCAGGTCGGACATCCGAATTCCTCGTACTCCTCGAGTTCTTCTTCGCTGATCCGGCCGGCCTGTCTCGCACCGACTGCTTCGAAGATGCTCGAAAGAGACGTGCGCTTTCCGTGCACGCGCCCCGGAAGCATCGGCCCGCCGCTCACGAATACCGTAGGGATATTGAGACGGGCTGCCGCCATCAGGAGGCCGGGAACATTTTTATCGCAGTTCGGGATGCACACCATCGCGTCAAACTGATGGGCCATAATCAGCGCTTCCGTGGAATCGGCGATCAGATCGCGCGTAACCAGCGAATACTTCATCCCCGTGTGGCCCATCGCAATGCCGTCGCAGACGGCAATAGCAGGAATGAGTACCGGGAAGCCGCCCGCCTCCGCGACGCCCAGCTTGACCGCGTCCGCGATCTTGTCCAGGTTCATGTGGCCCGGTACGATTTCATTGTAAGAGCTGACGACAGCGATTAACGGCTTCTTCATCTCTTCCTTCGTCACGCCGAGCGCATTCCAC
This sequence comes from uncultured Lachnospiraceae bacterium, assembly GCA_902766945.1. Classification (GTDB taxonomy): domain Bacteria; phylum Bacillota; class Clostridia; order Lachnospirales; family Lachnospiraceae; genus Chordicoccus. The sequence continues at coordinate 3,322 of CACXFK010000148.1, forward strand.
AGCGATCTGTGCGGGGCCTGCTGAAGCCCCTCCTTTACGGTATCACTCCTCATATCCATCTGTTCTCCTTTATCCGAAACCCGCCCGGCAAAAACTGCCGATTCTTGACTAAAGGAGACGGCGTCCGCCATCTCCCATGCAAGCACACCTCTTTATTTGTCCTCAAGCTTGTCCGGCTCTTTTTTCTTGCCGAGTCCGAACAGGGACTTCTTCGGTTCCGCCGGTGCAGCCTCCTCAGTCGAAGCGTATGCGTCTCCGGCTTTCTCAACCTGCGCGATCGCGCTCTTCCGCATCGGGATGCGGCAGTTCTTATTGTTGCCGAACTCAACGATCACATCATCATCCGTGATGTCCAGGATCACACCGTAGAAACCGCCTGTCGTCACGACGCTGTCGCCGACAGCCATGTCATTGAGCATCGCGGTAATGCGCTTCTGCTCGTTTTTCTGCGGACGAATCATGAGGAAATACATAATTCCGATCATGACAGCCAGCCAGATCACCATCGTGCCCATGCCCATACCGGCACCGGCCGCCGCGTTCGCCTCAAGAAAGATCGCATTCATAGTACACGCCTCCATTTTTATATATCAATAGCATTCCTTATCATACACAAAAACCATGAACACTGCAAGGTTTTTCAATCTTTGACACAGGATTCTCGTGACTTCAGTCATGAGAGGAATATGCAGGAGAAACTCGTCTTTGACATGAGTCCAAAGCTCGTGTCAAAGATTGAAGCCTCCGGCGGATCGCAGAATTGCACATTGGAAA
>CACXFK010000149.1 GCA_902766945.1 uncultured Lachnospiraceae bacterium
GTGCATACGGCCCATCGTATCCGTCATACCGTAGGAAGCCGGGCCGGCTGCCATGTTGTCCGGATGAAGCGTACGGCCTGTGCCGCCGCCGGATGCGACCGAGAAGTACTTCTTTCCGGCTTCAACGCGCTCTTTCTTGTAAGTGCCTGCAACCGGATGCTGGAAACGGGTCGGATTCGTGGAGTTGCCGGTGATGGATACGTCCACGTTTTCCTTCCACATGATCGCGACGCCTTCGGTGACGTCGTTGGCGCCGTAGCAGTTCACCTTTGCTCTCGGGCCGTCCGAATACGCGATGCGCTCGATCTCCTTGACCTCGCCGCTCTTGTAGTCCATCTCGGTCTCAACGAATGTGAAGCCGTTAATTCTGGAGATGATCTTGGCAGCGTCCTTGCCGAGGCCGTTCAGGATGACGCGGAGCGGTTTCTTGCGGACTTTGTTGGCGTTGTTCGCGATGCCGATCGCGCCTTCAGCGGCTGCGAAGGATTCATGGCCGGCGAGGAACGCGAAGCACTCCGTATCCTCTTCCAGCAGCATCTTGCCGAGGTTGCCGTGGCCGAGACCGACTTTTCTGTGGTCCGCAACGGAGCCCGGGATGCAGAAGGACTGAAGGCCTTCGCCGATTGCCGCAGCGGCTTCAGCGGCTGTGCGGCAGTTCTTCTTAATCGCGATCGCAGCGCCTACCGTATAGGCGTACTTGGCATTTTCAAAAGCGATCGGCTGGATTCCTTCCACCATATGATAGACATCCAGGCCGGCGTCTTCCGTGATCTTGACCGCTTCCTCAAGAGAGGCGATCCCGTAGCTGTTCAGGACGGCATTGATCTGATCAATACGTCTTTCAAATGATTCAAATGTAATTGCCATGTCAAACTCCTCCTCTCTTTATTCTCTTCTCGGGTCGATGAGTTTCACTGCATCGGCAACGCGTCCGTACTGTCCGCGCGCTTTGTCCAAAGCCGTCTGGGCATCGTCTCCGGCCTTGATGAAATCCATCATCTTTCCGAAGTTGATGAACTGGTAGCCGATGATCTCATTGTTCTCATCGAGTGCGATCTTCTCGCAGTAGCCTTCTGTCATCTCAAGATAACGCGGGCCTTTCTTCAGTGTGCCGTACATCGTACCGACCATCGAGCGGTCGCCCTTGCCGAGGTCTTCGAAACCGGCACCGATCGCAAGTCCGTCATCCGAGAACGCGGACTGTGTGCGGCCGTAAGCGATCTGCAGGAACAACTCTCTCATCGCCGTGTTGATCGCGTCGCAGACAAGGTCGGTGTTCAGGGCTTCAAGGACAGTCAGTCCCGGAAGGATCTCAGCTGCCATAGCGGCGGAGTGTGTCATGCCGGAGCAGCCGATGGTCTCAACGAGCGCTTCCTGGATAATGCCGTCTTTTACGTTCAGGGACAGCTTACAGGCACCCTGCTGAGGAGCGCACCAGCCGATACCATGCGTATAGCCCTTGATATCCTCGACCTTTTTGGACTGGATCCACTGGCCTTCTTCAGGAATCGGTGCAGCACCATGATGCACGCCCTGTGCGACGGGGCACATTGATTCAACTTTGTTCGTGTAAATCATTGCAAATCTCCTTTCTGGATGATTTTTTCACTTTCGATAGTATAGCATAAAGCATAATCTCTTTGTACTGTTTTTGAGCAAACTTACCCTGTTTTTCAAACGAATCCGTCGATCAGCGTCTCGAGCTCGCTGCCCGTAAGTCCCTTGGACGAGGTCACGGCATACGTGTAGGTTCCGTTCGTCCAGGTCCCGTTCGTCCAGGTCGCCACGCGCACGCCTTCGTCGTCAAACCGCTGGAACACGCTCAGATCGTTGATGATGGAAAAGTCAAATCGCCTGTATTCATTGTAGTCGCCGCTGATGTCATCCTGCCCGGGTCCTTTCCGGAGCCGGACGGCCCATCCGCCCTTGGACAGATAGTTGACTTCCACCATCTCCCCTTTGATCGCCCGAAACGAGACCTGTTCGCATTCAACGATCGTATCCGGCACGCTTATGGGAAAGCCGGCCAGATCCGCCGCTTCCTCGAGCGAATCACATTTCGTAAAGCGCTTGTTCAGAGCCTCCTCCACTTCCGCCCCCGGTTTCACGCCGTGTTCAATGGAGGATGCGCGGGACTCCCCGCTCTTTTGTTCCTGCCCTCCTTCGCCGGACTGAGCCGCCGCGGACTGAGCCGTCACGGACTCGGCCGCCGTCCCGGACGTATTGCCGGACGTGCCGCTTAAGGAGGGGGCACTGCATCCTCCGAAAGCCGAAACTGTGCATACACAAAGGCCAAGAAGCACGGCTCTTTCTACTGCCGTCCTCACTGTGATCATGATTTACACTTCCTTCCGTGTTCCTTTTGCTCATCATATCACGAATGCTTTCCGGTTGAACAGTGCGGATTTTAGAGGGCTCTTTTTCACAATCGGCACTTGAATTAGCGAAAAGTTTATATTATGATTCTACACGGTAAAGAAAAGAGACTTACGACAAAGACGTACTAACCGAAAAGAAGGAGGTAGCATGGGGATTCGGCATCTGATGAGCCCGCTTGATTTTTCTGTTGAAGAGACCGAGAAGCTGCTCGATCTCGCACAGGATATTGAACAGCACCGCGATCGATACAGTCATATATGTGATGGAAAACGAATTGCCACCTTGTTCTACGAACCCAGTACCCGGACGCGACTCAGCTTCGAGGCTGCGATGATGAACTTAGGTGGCAAAGTTTTGGGATTCCATTCCGAAAGCTCTTCCTCCGCCACAAAGGGCGAGTCTGTCGCGGACACCATCCGGATCGTCTCATGCTACGCGGATATTGCTGCGATGAGGCATCCCAAGGAAGGCGCGCCGCTCGTCGCCTCTTTGAAGTCAGGCATCCCGGTCATCAACGCCGGTGACGGCGGCCACCAGCACCCGACCCAGACGCTGACCGACATGCTGACGATCCGCTCGCTGAAAGGCCGGCTCGGCAATCTTCGCATCGGCCTGTGCGGCGACCTCAAGTTCGGCCGGACCGTCCATTCTCTTATTGAATCGCTGTCGCGCTACGAGGGCATCTCTTTTGTCCTCATTTCCCCGGAGGAGCTCCGCGTGCCCAGCTATGTGCGGAACGGCATGAGGGCCAAAGGGATTCCGTTTGAAGAAGTGGTCCGTCTGGACAAAGACACGATGTCCGGACTCGATGTCCTGTACATGACACGCGTGCAGAAGGAACGTTTCTTCAATGAGGCCGATTACGTGCGCATGAAGGATTTTTACATCCTGGACCGCGAAAAGATGCTCGTCGCACCGGAAGATATGATCGTGCTCCATCCGCTCCCCAGAGTCAACGAGATCGCGGTGGATGTGGATGACGATCCGAGAGCCTGCTATTTCAGACAGGCGCAGTACGGCGTATATGCCCGCATGGCCCTTATCCTCACGCTTTTGGGAATCGAGGTGAAAAAATGAAAGAATATCAGAATACGCTCAGCATCGGCGCCCTCGAAGAAGGATTCGTCCTCGACCACATCGAAGCCGGACACGCGATGACGATCTACCGGTACTTAAAGCTCGGCAAACTCGACTGCACGGTCGCCATTATAAAAAATGCGGTCTCAAGTAAGATGGGCCGCAAGGATATCATCAAAGTGGCCTGCCCGGTCGACTATCTCGACCTGGACGTACTCGGCTTCATCGACCACAATATCACGGTCGACGTCATCAAGGACGGCAAGATCATTGACAAAAAGCACCTGACGCTTCCGAAGCAGGTCACCAACGTCATCAGCTGCAAGAATCCCCGCTGCATCACGTCCATCGAGCAGGGACTCGACCAGATCTTCGTTCTTGCAGATCCCGAAAACCGGCTCTATCGCTGCCGCTACTGCGAAGAGAAATGGGACGGGATCCTGAAAAAATAATCTGTTTTTTCACGGCAGAGTATACGGTCGCGGCATGGCGTTTTGCCATGACGAGGAAAGTCCGGGCTTCACAGGGCAGGATGCCGGATAACGTCCGGCTGGGGTAACCCACGGGATAGCGCAACAGAAAACGTACCGCCACAGCGGTTTTCGCTGGGGTAAGGTTGAAAAGGCAGTGTAAGAGACTACCGCGTTTCTGGTAACAGAAACGGCAGTGCAAGCCCCATCCGAAGCAAGGCGAAACAGAGAGCATGGCTTGCCCGGCCGAGGGGACGCTTCCTGCGTCCCGGGACTCTCAGGTATGCCGCTTGAGGCTGCCGGCAACGGCAGTCCTAGATAGATTATCACCCAAGACAGAACCCGGCTTACAGGTCCGCCCATAATCAGATAAAAATATTCAGGAGGTATGTTATGGAAGAAAACAACACAACTGTAAATGAAAATGCCGTTCCGAAGAATGAGACCAGCGGAAGGAAGGAGCTCTTATGGCGGGACAGAAAAAGAACGTTTCTCGGCCTGCCCTGGAGTTTTACGGTGTATTCCTTTGACGAGGAAAGATTCTATATTCAGAGAGGGATCTTTACCATAAAGCTGGATCAGGTACGCCTTTACAGGATACTAGACCTGTCGATGGTCAAGACCTTTGGCCAGCGGATATTCGGACTCGGAACGATAAAGGTGTGCTCCGGGGATAAGATGATGCAGGATTTTGAGATATTGAATATTAAAA
>CACXFK010000150.1 GCA_902766945.1 uncultured Lachnospiraceae bacterium
AAAGCGAACGGCTCTTCATCGAGCCGTCTGCGTGCGCGGCCTTCCGCGGGCCGGAGGCCCTTCACCTGATGCACCGGTTTTTGTCATCCGCAGGCCTCACGGAACAGAGGCTTGACAACGGTTGTCACATCGTATGGGCAACCGGAGGGAAGCTGGTGCCGGAGCAGGAACGGGCACGCGATCTGAAGGGCTCCGCTTCCTGACGTCAGGCTCCTGCAGCGTTTTCTTCACACGCCGGCTTCGGTATGATAATCATGACGGATCCGCTCCAGCTCCCGGACCGGATCTTCCGGCATCGCGACGTTCACGGAAGAGGCCGCGTCGAGAAGGCTCCTGACTTCATGGAGCATCTCGTCGTCCGCCCCGATGGCCTCCGCCTCCAGGATCAGCTTCTCCGAAGGCTTGGCCAGCCCTGCCGCAAGGAGGCAGGTGCGGCGTCTCTCTTTCGTATCTTCAAGAGACAGCGCTTCCCTGAAGGCGCGGTAAGCTTCTTCATATGAGAGGAGCCGCGTCAGGGCAACGCCCCGGTTGTGATGCAGTGCGGCGCGAAACGGCGCGCTGTACTTCTGGGCATAGGAAGCCGCCTGTTCATAGGCGCTGATCGCTTCGCCGTACCGGCGGTTTCTGAGGAGCGCGTCGGCTTTCATCCTAAGACGCATCGCCACGCCTCCGGCCGCCATCGAATCCAGCTGCGCGGTAAAGCGGGCGAGTTCCCGGGCATCCAGGTAGCCCGTACCGCGGAGCAGCGGCAGGACGATATCGGCGCTCTTTGCGTCTTTCCGGATCTGGCGCTCAACGGCAAGCGCGATATCCGTCAGATGGAACTCTTCCGCCAGCCATCTTGTCAGTGAATAGTTCAGCAGCGTGCTGTCAACCAGCGCCGGATTCGTGCAGATGTAATAACACAATTCTTCAACAGACCACAGCCCGATCCCGATATGCGTGACCGGAAACGGGTTTTTTGCGAGGCCTGTGCGCGAGAGACGATAACCGATCATCCGATTTCCTCCTCTCTCTCCAGTCCGATCTTCATCGTATACGTCTTATGGGTAGCCGGGAACAGTTCCCCGAATCCGAGATCCTCGGCCGTCAGTACGCACTCCGATACCGAAGGGCAGGTCAGCGTGAGGTGCAGCCTTGTGGTCCGCGGAGGGCGGTCCGGCAGGCCTTCGAGCATAAGCTTCTCATTCCGGTGAGCCGCGCTGTCGGCAAAACGCACCGTCACAAGCAGATCGTCCCGGCCGTCCAGTATGATGTCGCATTCCGTCTCGCACAGATAATAGCTGGTGCCGGCGGCGATGAGCGGCAGAAACTGCTGCTGTCCGTTCTCAATGACATCGATCCCGACATCCGAGCGGATGTGATCCGGGCCGAAATAAACCCGGTTCTTAAAGGCATGCCTCTCAAGCTGTTCGCAGACGGCCCAGCAGGCTCCTTTCACAAACAGATTGTCGCCTTCGAATACATGCGCAGCCGCCCGGCTGAGAGCCCGGACGGACTCCTTCGCCCAGTCTGTACCGAAGCCTTCTCCCGTGATAAAGATGCCGGAGTACGGCACGCCGTTTGTCCACGATCCGACCGCTTCGGCAAAGGCCGCATCCCGCTCCTCTTTCTCTTCCGGCAGCACGCACTGTCCGGCGTCGCTGATCGTGACCACAAAAGAGCGCCCGCTCTTTGACTCATGGATCCGGCTGAACGACGCCTCATTTCCAGAAAAACGGATGAGTCCCATTGAACGTGCCCGGATTTCCGGTTTCATCGAATAGCAGTAATAATAAAAACTCTCTTCCAGATCCGCGACAAAGCAGACCTCTTTCTTAAACCCGATGCGGGTAAGCGCCTTCATGACGGTAAGCGCCAGGTTTCCTGTCATGCCCCCGCACGTCACGCAGATTCCGCCGATCGTCGTCGAGGCCAGGGGGACGCCGAGGAGAGACAGTGATTCTTTGATGAAAATGGCGAGCAGTTCGTCCGGCGCCATTTCCGTCCCGTCCACGACCACGCTTTGCCCGGAAATGGCGGTCCCGACCGGATTCGGGCAGACGATCCCGCCTCTCTCTTTTGCAAAATACTCCGCCTCGTATCCGAAGTGCCATTCGTCCCGACCGGGCATCTTCACAAGCTGAACCGGAAAGACATACAGATTGGTCCCGACCTTGATCGGAACCGAGACCGGTTCCTTGCCTTTTCTGTCATAGTATGCGATCTGTGCGGAGGTCTCCCCGATCTCCATACCGACCAGTATATTCCGAACTTCGTTCACAACGACTCCTCCGGCGCAAACAGCGCCTCTGACACAGCCCGTGCCTTCAGGTAACTGTACAACTCTTCTTTGAGCGCTTCCTTTTTCCCCTTCAAAGCATCTTTCAGCATCCGGTTGATTCTGGGATAGCTGCCCGAACCGTCGAGTGCCGCGCGGTCGGACACGATCGTCCGCTCCTCGGTTTCGATCACCCGGCCGCCGCTTTGGACCGTGATCGTAAGATGCAGCGTCTCACCGTAAAACAGGGTAAACTCCTTTGAATAGATCCCTCTGAAGCGGTGCGTCAGCATATCCGTCTTCTCCCTGCCTTCCTCGCCCGAAAGGCCGCTCTCAAGCCGGTAGCGGATCCGGACGTCGGCGTCAAGGGAGGCTTTCTTTTCGACGAACACCCGGTCCTCGAGCCGGTACTGCCTGCGGTACGACGCGGGCAGGTTCTTCATGAAAGCAAAGCGGAGGCCTCTGGCCATGCACTCGTCCATAAGCGCGTCCGCCTCCATTTCCTGGTGCGACGTCAGCCGCTTCTTCTGCGACAGGTATTTGAGGAGCGCGAGCTTCATCGCGAAATCCACCGGTTCTTTCCTGTCACACAGCCGGGCGATGCATTCCGCAACCGGCTTCCTGACTTCTTCGTCGCTCCCGAGGATTGAATCCGCGTGGAATTCCAGATATTTCCGGATCAGCTTCGCGTCTCCGCCGTGCTCCGCATAGTCTTTCAGGATGTCCGGTCCCTCGCTGATATTCATGCGTTTTGCCGCCGCAAGCGCAAGGATCCGGCCGTCGAGCGCCCAGGTGTCGAGAAGCAGCTCCGAAGCGCTTTTCCGGACTGCAAGCATTTCCTCCATGCTGCCTTCAAAATGCGCGGACAGATAGTCAAGAAGCTGCTCGTCCCGCATGCCGGTCCTGAATACGTCCGCGCAGAACCGCACAAGGTCTTCATCCGCGGCGTCCCCGGCCTCTTCGATCATGCGGCCGGCAAGCGCAAGGAGCTGTTCCGGAGGAACCTGCTCCGTCCCGTATTCCAGCAGGATGTCATAGGTTTCGCGGTCGAGTCCCGCGTCGGTGAGCACCTTGACAAGCGTCACGAGATCCGCCTCGGCGTACTCCTTCAGTGTCTTCATGGACGTATCCTGATGGAAGAACCCGCTCTCCGGATGCGCGGCCACATAGCCGAGAATTTTCTCCCTGGCCTCCGCCTTTCTGAGCTTCGTGAAGGAATCGGATTCCACGGTCCTCTTCCACAGCCTGAACTCCCGGACGCTCTCGCACGGCCGGTCCTCGATCGCGCGCGTCTCATGGAGCAGGAAACCGTCATTTGGAATCTCCCGCGAAGCAATGAGGGCCATCAGCGGTCCGCCGTCCATCAGCGGCATCACATTGTAAGGCACTCCTGTGTAGTAGCGTCCGGAGACGGCATTTTCAAAAAGAAGCCTGGCGTCCTCGGTATATCTCCTGATATAGGCGACCCCGTGAAGGACCGGTACGATCTGCTCTTTGGCAAGTCCGTCGTGAATGACGGCGATGCTCTTCACGCTGTCGTCATCCAGATAAACGCGCTCCGTGAAGAGCACTTCGGCCAGTGCCGCGCCGGAGGCCTCGTCCCGGATCGAATGAATAAACTCCTGATACAGCGTCGCGTAATCCTCTCCGATGCGTCCCCTGCCGAGCGCTTCATAAGCGAAGGTCTCCGCCTTCACGCGGTAGGCCGCGTAGGTCTCCGGATCCGTGCCGCGGTTCCTTACGACGTTGGCGTAGATGGCTGCGCGCGTCTCTTCGGAGAGAGACGTATTGTTCAGCGCAAAGTATTTGCGGATCGGCAGAGGGAGCACCGCCCTTCTGCTTTCCGGCAGCGTCTCTGCGTAGTACTCGTAGAGGCGGATGATCTTGATATTTTTCGATACGGCTTTCTCATACCACGGAAAACAGGATCCGTCGCGCGGCTGTCCCTTCATCAGCATCCGTACGATCGCCTCGCAGATCCCGTCGAGCGGCCACGATTCATAGGCGGTCGTAAGGATCTTCAGTATTCCGGGCGAATAAAACTTCTCGTTGTCGGACAGATAAGCCACGCGGAGCGCAAGGGCTTCTGTGAGGCCCCCGTGCCTGGCCGCAAAGACAAGCGTTCTTATGTTCAGGTCACTGAGCCTGGAAACGAGCGCATCATTTGATCTGAGATCGCGCAGATATTCCGCGTAAAGAAGCGGGCTTCTGCAGCCTCTCGCGTAGGACTCTTCAAATGCTTTGCTGCGCCTGCGCGGGTAGTGTCCGATATCCGGGTTGGTCAGAAACAGCAGCTTCAGCAGGATATAACTGGCCGGGTTCCGCTCATAGAGCGTCCTGACCCGCCGCGCCGTGTCGCCCAGATTCTCCCCGCCCCCGCCGATCAGCGAATTCAGGTAGAGGCAGCCGGCTTCCGACTCAGGCTCGGTTTCCGGAAACGGAGTGTCTTTGAATTCCCTGAGGATCGCCGCCGCTTCGGCCGTATTGCCCCCGAGTTTTTCGAGGTAAGCCTGATAAAGGCGCAGGAAGGAAATGGCGCCGGTACTCATGCAGTAGTGTTCCTCGATCGCCTTCAGCGATTGCTCCACATACTCTTCCCGGCTGATCTTCTCAAGCATATAGTCAAGGCGCAGCCTGGTCAGATAGAGCTCATTGCGGTTGATCAGCGCCGTGTGCGGCATATATTCGGCGGAATGAGCGGACGCGGTGACCGTGTACTCGAGCCGGCCGCGCTGCGACTCAAACACAATGCGTCCCTTCCGGACCGCATTGCCCAGTCTCCCCACAAGGATGCGATACGGGAAATCATAGGACATCCCGATAAAATGCTCGTCCGTGACGCGGTGCCGTGCAAGCTCGATAAAATCAGCGTCCGTCCGCACCGTAAGCGCGAAGGAGCCGAGGCCGTCCCTCTTCAGCCGCACCGTATCCTGAAACGTATCCCGCACGTCATAGAACGCTCCCTCCGTCACGGGCAGCGTCACCGAAACCGGTTCTTTCATACCGGTACTGACAAGGAATTCCTCCATCGCGGTCAGGCTTACGGGCGGTTTCATGAGTCCGCGCCAGAGCGCCCTGCCGGCGTGATCGCCCTCGGGAAGCAGTTCCGGGAATGACTCGCTTTTGAACAGATGGAAAGCCTCCTCGGTATTGTTCAGGGCGTAGGCTGCAAACTCCTTAAGATTTGTCACAATGCCTGCCATACTCATATCCTTTCTGCCGTTACCTTGCAAGGTCAAAGAGGGAGATCTGGTTGCTCTCCGGAATATCCGTCAAAACGCCCAGCTCGACCAGGAGGTCGATGATCGTCTTTGAGACCTTTGTCCGCTCCCGGAAATCATCTTTGCTGAGGAACGGTCCTTTCCTGGCCTCTTCCTCGATCGCAACCGCCTGCGTATCACCGAGCCCGCCGACCGAATTGATCGCCGGCATGATCTTCCCGTCGATGACGCGGCATCTCGTCGCCTTCGCCTGATACAGATCGAGCCGGTGGAAGCCGAATCCGCGGGCATACATCTCCCGCACCAGCTTCATATCGTCGTACTCCTCCTGTTCTTTCAGCGAGGGCTCCGGGTTCTGCCGGATCTGCTCGGCGTAATATTCAAGCTTATCCCGCCCCTGAGCCATTCTCTCGTAGTTAAACGTCTTCGTCCGGATCGAGAACATGGCGGCATAGTAAGCCAGCGGGTAATTGATCTTATAATAGGCGATGCGGAACGCGTTCATCACGTACGCGGCCGCATGCGCTTTCGGGAACATGTACTTGATGCGCTTGCAGGACTCGATATACCAGTCCGGCACCTGATGCTCCCTCATCTCGCTCTCCTGCTCCGGCGTGAGTCCTTTTCCTTTTCTCACGGCTTCCATGATCTTGAAGCTGTGCTCCGGCTCCACGCCCCAGTTGATCAGGTTCAGCATGATGTCGTCGCGCGTACAGATCGCCGTGCCCAGTTTGCAGAATCCGTTCTGAATAAAGTACTGGGCGTTGTCAAGCCAGACGTTGGTCCCGTGGGAGAGCCCCGAGATCCGGATCAGCTCCGAAAATGTCCCGGGCTTCGTGTCCCTCAGCATCCCCATGACGAAATTGGTTCCGAACTCGGGAACGCCCAGCGTGCCCAGATCCACTCCGCCGATCTCATCGGGCGTGACCCCCAGCGCCTCCGTGCCTGTAAACAGGGATAAAACGCCCTTGTCGTCAAGGGGCACCTGATGCGGGTCCGTTCCGGTCAGGTCCTGAAGCATACGGATGATGGTCGGATCATCGTGTCCGAGTATGTCAAGCTTCAGCAGGTTCGTGTCGATCGAATGATAGTCGAAATGCGTCGTAATAAAGGGTGAATTGACGTCATTGGCCGGTCTCTGGACCGGCGTAAACCAGTTGATGTCCATCCCTTTGGGCAGCACGATGACGCCGCCCGGATGCTGTCCGGTTGTCCTTCTGACTCCGACGCATCCGGATGCAAGCCGCTCAATCTCGCAGTGCTTTTTTGTCTGCCCCAGATCCTCAAAATAGTGCAGCGTATAGCCGTAGGCCGTCTTCTCGGCCACCGTGCCGATCGTGCCCGCTTTAAACGTCTGTCCCTTGCCGAAGATCACCTCGGTATAGGCCTGGGCAACGCCCTGCTCATCGCCCGAGAAGTTCAGGTCGATATCCGGCTCCTTATCGCCCTTGAAGCCGAGGAAGGTCTCAAACGGTATGTCAAAGCCGTCTTTTACCAGCTTCTCCCCGCACACCGGGCAGATGCGGTCCGGCATATCGCAGCCGCAGCGGCCGTCCAGATGGGCCTGCACGGGTTCTTCGGAATCAAAGTCGCTGAAGTGGCATTTCGGACACCGGTAGTGCGGCGGCAGCGGGTTGACTTCCGTGATCCGCGACATCGTCGCGGCGAGCGAAGAGCCGACCGATCCTCTCGAGCCGACCAGATAGCCGTCTTCATTGGACTTGTCCACCAGCTTCTGCGCGATGATGTACATGACAGCATATCCGTTCTTGATAATGGAGTTCAGCTCCTTGTCCAGCCGCTCCTTGACGACGGGCGGAATCGGATCCCCGTACATGCTGACGGCCGTCTCGTAACACATATCGTGCAGGTCTTCTTCCGCGTGCGGGATTTCGGGCGGACACTTATCCGGGTATATGGGGGAGATCTTCTCGATCCACTCCGCCACCAGATTGGTGTTCGTGATCACGACCTCACGCGCCTTCTCTTCCCCCAGATAGGCGAATTCCGCCAGCATTTCCTCCGTAGTCCGGAGAAACAGGGGCGGCTGGTTTGACGCTTCGTCCTTGTACCCGCACGCCGCCTGGATGATCGCGCGGTAGATCCAGTCCTCCGGGTTCAGGAAATGGACGTCGCAGGTCGCGCAGACCGGTTTCCGGAACTGTTCCCCGAGCCGGACGATCCTGCGGTTCATCTCTCTTAAATCGTCGTCGGTTCTGATGCCGTTTCTCTGTTCCCGGACCATATAGGCGTTGTTTGCGATCGGCTGGATCTCGAGATAATCGTAAAAGGACACGATCCGCGCGATCTCTGCGTCGGGAGCCCCGTTTAAGAGCGCCACGTACAATTCCCCTGCGGAGCACGCGCTCCCCAGGATCAGTCCTTCTCTGTGTGCGTTCAGCGCACTCCTCGGAATGCGCGGACGCCTGTTGAAATACTTCAGGTGCGACAGGGAAACCAGGGTATAGAGATTTCGTCTGCCGGCTTCATTTTTCGCCAGAATGATGCAGTGATAATACGGAAGGGAACGGATCCTGTCCTCCGAGACCGATCCCTTTGCGTTCAATGAGGCATAGTCCGTGATCTCTTCCTCGTCCATCAGCTGCAGCAGCTTCAGGTACACATAGCCCATACTGCTGGCCCTCGGAAAGGCCCGCATCTCATCGCTGCAGGGCACCTTGAGATGCTTGATCAGCGTGTGGAAACGAATCCGTCCGATGGACGGAATCAGATACCGGGATACCGACGGGATATCCACATACGTCTTTCCGGGCGGCGTAAGGCCGTATTTCCCGCACCCGGCAAGGATGAAATTCATTTCCTGATCCGCGTCATAGGACACGAGCGGGAAATCGCCCGCAAAATCCAGAAACGCTTTCAGCGCTTCGGGAAGAGACGGCGAGCGCGACACCATGTCGTCCGAGATGCCGGTCTCCGTCTGAATGGAGAACGGGATCGGCCTGCCCGGATTGATGAGCGTTGAAAACTCCTCCGTTATGCGGCCGTCCCGGATGATGACGGCCGCGATCTCGATGAGATCGTGCAGATACGGGCTCTGCCCCGTCGTGACGGTCTGGAAGACGCAGACGGGATCATGTATATCCCCCGTCAGTTCTCCGCTGACCAGGTTCTTCATGTCATCGACGAGATAGGCTTCCATCCCGTAGATAATCTTCAGATCGGCATCCTTCGGAATCCCCTTCTTCCCTCCGAACGTCTTGTACGCTTCGGGGAAAGCCTGGACCACGCCGTGATCCGTGATCGCGATCGCCTTCATGCCGAACCGGTACGCCTGGCGGACGATGTCCGTCGCTGATGAAACCGCGTCCATATCCGACATCTGCGTGTGGCAGTGAAGTTCGACCCGCTTCACGGCCTCATTGTCGGTCCGCTCGTTCCGGATGGACGGGATCTTCTTGATCCCGTAGACGCTCCTCATCATCATCTCCTTGTCAAAGGGGTCAAAATCCAGCATCCCCTTGATCAGGAAAGAGGCTCCGTTCTTAAATACAGAGAGATATTCCTCCTGCTCTTCTTTCTCGAACCACAGCTTGATCCGGAGGGAATCGGTCAGATCCGTCACGGAAATCGTGAAAATGATCCGGCCGCTCCTTGTCTCTCTGAGATCCGTCGCGAACACTTCCCCGCGTATGGTCACCTCGTGCGGATCTTCGCTCAGGGATCCGATCTCAGCGGGCTCATCATCAAAATTCCGGCCGTAGATAACGGTCGGATCATGGGTGAGGCCCTCCCGGCGGCGATATGTTTTTTCTTCCTTCTTAGGAAGCTTTTTCTCTTCTTTCACCTCGGCGTGCCGCTTCTCGCTCATCTCGATCACGCGGCGCACCTTTTCCCCGATCTTCCGGTCCTCTTCCTCATACAGGCCCTCATTGTCGGGTTCCGTGTATTCCGTGATGATCCTGAGGTCGCCAAATCCTGCCCGGTCATGAAAGATTTTCTCAATATACTGCGTCAGCTGGGCCTTTCGCTCTTTTGAGATCACGCTGTCGGGGATGTGCGCGTAGAGGACGCCTTCATTTGAAAAATCGAGTTCCGCATGCAAAAAAGTATGCTGAAGAAGGGGGCTGACCGTCTTCAGCTCCCTCAGCATACTGGTTCTGTACACTTTATAAAAATACGCGGGCGTATAGGAAGCGGAAAGCCTGAATTTCTCAATGATCCGGACTTCCATCTCCGCGCCGGCGAAAAGCTGGCTGCCGATCGCCTGCTCAAGTTCGTATACGGTCGTTTTCTTCAGCCAGTTATCCGACAGGATATGAATCTTGATGCGGTTCTTCATGCTGTTGACGATGACCCGCTCGACCTGCACGTATTTCAGCAGGTCCACGACCTTCGGGTCCAGGTCAAGATTCGGAAACGCCTCAAGAAAAGGCATCGAAATCTGTTTCATGTTACTTTTTTACTTTCCCCAGTTCATGAGCTCGTCCCTGAGTGCTCCAAGCAGCTGGTCCTCAGGCAGTTTTTTTATGATCTCCCCATGACGGATCAGGAGCCCTTCATGCTTCCCGCCCGCGATGCCGATATCCGCTTCTCTCGCTTCTCCCGGGCCGTTGACCACGCAGCCCATCACGGCCACTTTCAGGTCAAGCGGGATATCCTGCACCATTTTTTCTACCTGGTCGGCCAGCGTGATCAGGTCGATCTCGGTGCGGCCGCAGGTCGGGCAGGACACGACTTCGATTCCGCCCCGCCGGAGGCCGAGTGTGCGGAGGATGAGCTTCGCGGACCGAACCTCGTCGACAGGCGACCCGGTGAGGGAGACGCGGATGGTATCGCCGATTCCCTGGCTTAAGATCAGGGCGAGTCCCACCGAGCTCTTCACATTTCCGGAAAAAACCGTCCCCGCCTCAGTGATTCCGACGTGCAGCGGATAGTTCGTTTCTTTCGCGATCAGTTCATGGGCGCGCACGCACATCATCACGTCGGACGACTTGATGCTGATCACGATATGGTCATAGTTGAAGTCCTCAATCATGCGCACTTTCTCGAGCGCGCTCTCCACAAGGCCCTCGGCCGTCACACGCCCGTAACGGGCGATGATATCCTTCTCCAGCGAACCGGAGTTCACGCCGACCCGGATCGGAATCTGGCGCATGCGGGCCGCCGCAACGACCTCCCGGATGCGCTCCGGTCCGCCGATATTTCCGGGATTGATCCGGATCTTATCGGCGCCGTTCTCGATCGCTTCGATCGCCAGGCGGTAATCAAAGTGGATATCCGCCACGAGCGGTATATGAATCCGCTTCCTGATCTCCCTGATTGCGAGGGCCGCTTCATGCGTCGGCACCGTCGAGCGGACGATGTCGCAGCCGGCCGCCTCAAGTTCAAGGATCTGCGCGACCGTCGCGTCGATATCCTCAGTTTTCGTGTTGGTCATGGACTGGATCGCGATCGGGTTGCCCGCGCCGATGCTGCGGCTGCCGATCCGGATCTCTTTGGTATGCTCTCTCAGCATGACATTTTCCTTCTCTTGCCCGGGCGGGTGCGGCCGCCGGTAAACGGCCGGAAACGGCCCTCCTGATCAGCCTTTTGCAGCCGCCCGCCTCCGATATACATTAAATGAATAGATGAGGTCAAAATACGTCCGCTCTTCTCCTTCTTCGGACAGCTCCCACTCCGGATCCGCGTCCAGATCGGGAAAGGACGTATCCGCCGCGTACACATAGTCGATCTTTGTGATGTAGGCGGTGTCGCAGTAAGGCAGCATGTCCCTGTAGACGGAACCGCCTCCGATGACGAAGACATCTTCCGGGGAAATACCGGAAACAGCCTGAAGCGCCTCCTCCACCGAATGCACGACTTTCGCCCCCGGGATCTCCAGATCCATGTTTCGGGACAACACGATGTTTGTCCGGTTCTTCAGGGGCTGTTTTCCGGGAAATGACTCCAGCGTCTTTCTCCCCATGATGACGGTCTTCCCGTCCGTCATGGCTTTAAAAAATTTCATGTCCGTCGGAATGGAAACCAGAAGGGACCCGTCCTGCCCGATGGACCACCTGCTGTCAACCGCTGCAATACAATTCATACAGACTCCTTTTCAGATCGCGATCGGAATATCCTTCACCTGCGGCCCGTGCTGATAGTTTTCCACGATCAGATCGTCGGTCGTAAAGTCATAAAAATCCTTGACGTCCGGGTTCAGCCGGACCACGGGCGCGTCATAAACCGGCCTTTTGATCAGTTCCTCTATGATCGGCACATGCCGGTCATAGATGTGGGCATCGGCGATCGCGTGAACGAGCTGCCCGGGTATCATCCCCGACACCTGGGCGAACATCATCAGAAGAATCGCGTACTGGCAGACATTCCAGTTATTTGCGGCCAGAACGTCCTGAGAGCGCTGCGTCAGCATCGCGTTCAGCGTCAGCGCGCCGTCGCCCGGGTGCTCCGTCACATTGAAGGTGACAGACCAGGCGCACGGGTACAGATTCATCTCGTGCAGGTCATGATGGTTGTAGATGGACGTCAGGATGCGCCGGCTGAAGGGGTTGTGCTTCAGGTCGTAGAGGACGCGGTCCGTCTGGTCAAAAAAACCTTCTTTATAGGCGTGCCGTACGCCCATCTGATAGCCGTACGCCTTTCCGATCGAGCCGTTCTCATCGGCCCACTCGTCCCAGATATGCGGCTTCAGGTCGCGGATATTGTTCGATTTTCTCTGCCAGATCCACAGGATCTCGTCCATCGCGCTCTTAAGAGCCGTGCGGCGGAGCGTGATCGCGGGAAACTCTTTCCGGAGATCATACCGGTTCACGACCCCGAACTGCTTGATCGTGTATGCCGGCGTCCCGTCCTCCCAGTGCGGACGCACCTTTTCCCCGCGCGTGTCGGTTCCGTGATCCAGGATGTCGCGGCACATATCGATGAAAATGCGGTCTGCTGCACTCATGCCTTTTCCTCCGCATCTTTCTTCGTTTCTTTCTTCGCATCCGCATCCGCAGAAGGCTCCTCTTCTTCCTCCGGTTCCGGAACCGGGGCAAGCCGTCCGTAAAGCTTTGTCATCTCGTAAATGCTCTTAGCGAGTTCATGGGACAGAAGTCCCGGCGTGACGCGCCACTGCCAGTTGCCCTCTCCGACGGCCGGGCAGTTCAGGCGGGCTTCATTTCCTTTGACAAGGAAATCCTGGATCGGAACGATCGCGAGCTTCGCCACGGACCGGAATGCCTCGCGTATAAAGTCCCAGGTAAACTGGCCGTAATCGGTATAGATCGAGTTGATGTAGCGGCGCGCGTAGTCGCGGTCGTGATCGCTTGTGCTCTCAATCCAGCCGCGCGTCGTCATATTGTCGTGCGTGCCGGTATATACGACGCAGTTCTCGATGTGCTGATACGGCAGGTACACACTGCTCTCGCTCGGGTCGAACGCGAACTGGAGCACCTTCATGCCCGGGAAGCCGCTCTCCTTGAGGAGCTGCCTGACCGTCGGCGTGATGTAGCCCAGGTCCTCGGCGATGATCTGCACGTCGCCCAGCTTCGCCCGGACCGTCTTGAAGAGCTTCATGCCGGGGCCCTTCTCCCACTTGCCGTTCTCAGCCGTCTCGTCTCCGTACGGGACCGCGTAATACTCGTCAAAGCCGCGGAAGTGGTCGATCCGGATCACGTCGTAGAACTCATAGCTCCTTGCGATCCGGCGGATCCACCAGTCAAAGCCGGTCTTCTCCATATATTTCCATTTGTAGATGGGATTTCCCCAGAGCTGGCCGGTCGCGGAGAACGCGTCGGGCGGACATCCGGCCACCTTCGTCGGCACGTTTTCCTCGTCAAATTCGAACATGGCCGGATGCGACCAGGTATCCGCGCTGTCAAATGCAACGTAGATCGGGATGTCGCCGATGATCTTCACGCCGTTTTTGTGTGCGTAGGCGCGGAGCTTCTCCCACTGGACCATGAATTCATACTGCTGGAAGCGGTAGAAGTCGACCGTGTCGGCGATCACTTCGGCGACAACGGCCATCGCCGCTTTGTCGCGGTTCCTGTAGGGCGCATCCCACTCGATCCACGGCTTGCCGCCATTTTGCGCCTTAAGTGCCATAAAGACGCAGTAATCCTCAAGCCAGCTCTCATTTTTCCGGGCAAACGCATGGTAGGCTTTATCCTTCGCTTCCGTTTCCCTGAACCGGTCATACGCCATCCGCAGCGCTTTGAACCGGTTCTCGTAGAGAGCGCCGTAATCGCAGTATTCCGGATTGCTTCCGAAATACAGCTCGTCGCACTCTTCTTTTAAAAGGAGTCCGTCCTCGATCAGCTGCTCCAGGCTGATGAAATAAGGATTTCCGGCAAATGTCGAGAAGGACTGGTACGGAGAATCGCCGTATCCGGTCGGACCGAACGGAAGCACCTGCCAGTACTCCTGGCCGGCCTCTTTCAGGAAATCAACAAACTCATAAGCCTCTTTGGAAAAGCTTCCGATCCCGTAAGCGGAAGGAAGCGAGGAAATCGGATACAGGATCCCGCTGGCTCTCATATTTCATATACCCCCTTGGTTCGTGTACTGTTCATCCGTCTCACGGGAAATCCGGAAAAACAGCCCGTGAAGCCTTTTTGGCTTATAAGAAATCCGGAGGAATATCCTATGAAACAAAAAAACAGGACACACAAAATGTGCGTCCTGATTATATCATACAAACTAGATATGTACAAACGAAAGCCGGCAAAGCGGACTTAGCATTCCGCTTTGCCGTACGGCTGCCTGCATATCAGATCCTTGCGGACGAACCTTTCGTTCTCGCCGTGCCGTCAGCC
>CACXFK010000151.1 GCA_902766945.1 uncultured Lachnospiraceae bacterium
GGCGGATCGCAGAATTGCACATTGGAAAGCAGCTTCGCTGCTGTGCAATTCGCGCACGATTCCTCTTCGAGAATCGTGATTTACTGATAAGGGAGCAAACAGGTATGAATAAGACCAGGCATCCGATTACCGGCGCCATGAACAGCATCGCCGGCGGGATTGTGATCGTCCCGATGATCGTCGTTTCCGCGATTTATACGATCGCACCGAAGCTGCTGAACCCGGGCGGCTTTACGTCCGCGTTTTTCTCACCGGACAGCACGCCTTTCGTCATTTCCGTTCTGCTTTTCATCGCAGGCACACAGCTCGATATTCATGAGATGGGGCCGGCCCTGAAACGCGGCGGACTCCTGAGCCTCACCCGCGTCCTGATCGGCATCGCGGCGGAAGTGATCGTGCTCGCGCTTGCGGGGCCGAAGGGATTTTTGGGCGTTTCCGCGCTCGCGCTCGTGATCGGGCTTTTAAGCTGCAACCCGGGCGTGTATATGGCCGTCTGCCAGGAGCACGGAGACCGGTACGATATTCCGGGCTTCGGCATCATGAACCTGGTGCCGGTTCCCGCGATCCCGGTGATCCTGTTCGGCTTTGCGGCCGGCGCCGGCGTCGACTACATGAGCCTCGTCACGACGATCGTTCCGTTTTTGCTCGGCATGCTCTGCGGCAACATCGACCCTTCGTTTACGAAGATGGTCAGCGGCGCGACGCCGGTATTCCTGCTCTTCATGGGCATTACCTGCGGCGCCACGATGAACTGGCTGACGCTGTTCTCCCAGCTGGGCGGCGGCATCCTGCTTACGGTTCTCTACTTCGTGATTTCGATTCCGGTCATGCTCTTTGTGGATAAGGTGATCCTGAAGCGGCCCGGATATGCCGCGGCTTCGATGACCTCGATGTCGCCGGTGTCGATCATCATGCCGGCCGCGGTTGCGGCCGCGGTGCCGGACTATGCGCCTTACGTGGAGACGGCAGCCGCGCAGATCGCTCTGGCGGTGGCTCTGACGAGTCTTCTCACGCCGTTCATCTGCCAGTGGGTGCTGAAACGGTGGGGCGGCGCGAAATAAAAACGTGATTCATTGTCAATCGCGGTCATCCTGTGCTTACGCTGAAAGAGACGGTTTTTCGGACCGTCTCTTTTATCTGGTGCAGAGCGGCTGTATTTGTGCTATGATTACAGTTCGTAACAGGATTGTTTTGATGCACATAAATCTGGTATTCATTACGCAGGAGGCTTGAGGATGAACATAAGGATGATGACGGCGGCAGCGGCGGCTGCCGTGCTGATGACGGGTGCCGGCGCGGCCGCTGTTTCCGCGGAAGCGGTGAATCCGGAGGACGTGACCGGGAAAATCGTGATCTACACCTCGATGTACGAGGACATCATTGATGAAATGCAGACAGAGCTTGAGGACGTCTTCCCGAATCTGGACGTCGAGTTCTTCCAGGGCGGTTCCGGAACGCTTCAGTCCAAGATCGCCGCGGAGATGGACGCCGGTAAGCTCGGATGCGACGTCCTGATGGTCGCGGAGCCTTCGTATTCTCTGGAGCTGAAGGACGCGGGTGTCCTGCATCCCTATGACTATGCCGAGAAGGATAAGCTCGTTTTCGATTACGACCCGGAAGGCTACTGGTATCCGGTCCGCGTCTGCAATATGGTGCTCGCATATAATCCCGAGCTGACGGATAAGTCCGAGATCCCGGTTACGATGAAGGATTTCGCGTCGGATACCGCGATGAAGGGCGCTCTCTCCATGAGCAACCCGCTGACGTCCGGCACGGCTTATTCTTCGATCGTCGGTCTTCTGGACCTGTATGGAGAGGACTACTTCAAGGACCTCGGCGCGCAGAACGTCGCGATCGAATCCGGCTCCGTCGCACTGACAAAGCTTGAAACGGGCGAGTGCAAGGAGATCATGGTGCTCGAGGAATCCGTCCTCAAAAAGAGGGAGGAAGAAGGATCGGCGCTGGAAGTGATCTATCCGGAAGACGGATCGATCCCGGTTCCGTCCACGTTCATGATCGTGGATGATTCGTACAGCGCCAACGCCAATTCGAAGGCTGCGGAAGCGCTGGAGGACTATTTCCTTTCCCCGGACGGCCAGAAGCTCATCATCAAGGGCTGGATGTACGGCGTCCGGAGCGATGTGGAGGAGTATCCTTATGACGGCAGGCCGCTCTCCGAGATTCTTGCAAATGCCATCCCGGTCGACTGGGAGAAGTGCTACAAAGAGAGAGAGGATATCCGCAGGATGTTCCAGGAATATGTAACGGTACCCGAGGCATAAGGAACGGAAGGCACATTTTGAATCCGGCAAAGAATCATTGTTTTGATATCAAGTGGGTCCTGATGCTGGCAGTCGTGGCATTTCTGCTGGTGTTCCAGGTGTTTCCGCTTCTCTACATGGTGTTCAGGATGTTCTTTGCATCGGGGCATTTTTCCATGGACGCGGTGAAGCGGATCTATTCCTATGCCCTGAACCGGACCTGCCTGAAGAATACGCTTGTCGCGTCGGGCCTCACGATGGTATTCGGCGTACTGATCGCGTTTCCGCTCGCCTTCCTCATCGGGAGGACAAATCTGTACGGGAAGACCTTGTTCAGGACTCTCTTTGTCACGACTTACATGGTGCCGCCTTACGTCGGCGCGATGGCCTGGCTGAGACTTTTAAACCCGACGGTCGGCACGCTGAATGTGTTCCTGAAAAATCTGTTCGGCCTGTCCGGGGCTCCGTTCAGCATCTATTCGATCGGCGGCCTCGTATGGGTGCTGACGACATTTTACTATCCGTACGCGTTTATCACCATTTCCCGCGCGATGGAAAAGATGGATCCCTCGCTTGAGGAGGCGGCCCGTATCTCCGGCGCGTCCCCGCTTAAGACGCTCATCACGGTGACGCTGCCGCTTATGCTGCCTTCGATCGCGGCGTCCGCGCTGCTCGTATTTGTCGCGGCGGCTTCCTGCTACGGGATTCCTTCGATCATCGGAGTGCCGGGCAGGATCTATACCGTGACGACCCGGATCGTGGACTACGTCTACGTAGGCTCGCAGGAAGGCCTGACCGACGCGACGGCGCTGGCGGTTTTCCTTATGGTCATGGCGCTGATCCTGATGCTTCTGTCCGACTTTATCGTCGGAAAGAAGGATTATATCACCATTTCCGGAAAGTCCGTGCGGCCCGCGCTCGTGGACCTCGGAAAATGGCGCGTCCCGCTGACGGTGCTGGTCGCCGTCTTCGCGCTGATCGTGGCGGTTCTTCCGTTTGTCACGGTCTTTGCGACGTCGTTTACGGTCAATATGGGCAAATCCGTCTTCGTTCCCGGCAATTTCACGATGAAGTACTGGGGCATACTGACGTCGCGCAAGTCGATCGGAAAATCCATGCGGAACAGCGTGCTGTCCGCGGTCTGGGCGGCTTCCATGGGCATGATCGTCTGCCTCCTGATGTCCTATCTGCTGAAGCGGACCAAAGTGAAGGGCAGACAGATCCCCAATTTCCTGATTACGCTCGGATCCGGCACGCCGAGCGTGGCCATCGCCCTGGCGCTGATCATGACGATGTCCGGGCGGTTCGGCATCAATATCTACAACACGATGCTCATCATGGTGATCGCCTATATGATCAAGTACATGATGATGGGCATGCAGACGGTATCCGCTGCATTTGCGCAGGTCAGCCCGTCCATGGAGGAAGCGGCTCAGATTTCCGGCGCGGGATGGCTGAGGCGGATCCGGGACGTAGTACTTCCGCTGATCGTGCCGTCGATCGTGGCCGGCTGGTTCCTGATCTTTATGCCCTGCTTCTATGAACTGACCATGTCCAATCTTCTCTACGCCGATCAGACGAAGACCCTGGGTGTGGAGCTGTACAACTATCAGACCTATCACAGCCAGCAGACGG
Organism: uncultured Lachnospiraceae bacterium; assembly: GCA_902766945.1. Taxonomy (GTDB): domain Bacteria; phylum Bacillota; class Clostridia; order Lachnospirales; family Lachnospiraceae; genus Chordicoccus. The sequence continues at coordinate 3,897 of CACXFK010000151.1, forward strand.
CTTCGGCGCTGGCGGGCGGCATCCTGATCATGGTGGTGCTCTGCAATACCCTGATCTACAAGCTGACAAAAGGCAGGGTTTCGATCTGACGAAACAGGAAGATGGCCGGATGCTTTCCAGCCGCTCTTTGAGGAGGAAGATGAGATGCCGGTTATCACGATTCAACATGTGACCAAGAAGTTCGGGGACACTGTGGTCCTTAAAGATTTCAGCGCGGAGTTTTCCGACGGGGAATTTATCACACTCCTTGGTCCGTCCGGATGCGGCAAAACGACGATGCTCCGCATGCTGGCCGGGTTTGAGAAGCCGACGGAGGGGGAGATCCTGATCGACGGCGTCACCGTGAACTCTGCGACGGCGTTCGTGCCTCCGGAAAAGCGGGGGATCGGGATGGTCTTTCAGTCCTATGCGGTCTGGCCGCATATGAACGTTTTTGACAATGTCGCCTATCCGCTGAAGATACAGAAGAAACCGAAGGATGAGATCCGGGCAAAAGTGGAAAAAATCCTGGAGATCGTGCACCTGTCCCAGTATGCGAAGCGCATGCCGTCCGAACTGTCCGGCGGACAGCAGCAGAGGGTCGCGCTCGGGAGAGCGCTTGTCGGCGAGCCGAAGATGCTGCTTCTCGACGAGCCGCTGTCCAATCTGGACGCGAAGCTCAGGGAGCAGATGCGGTTTGAGATCAAGGAGATCCAGGAGTCGCTGCACATCAACGTCGTTTACGTGACGCATGACCGCAGCGAGGCCATGACGATGTCGGACCGCGTCTTTGTGATCAATTCCGGAGTCATTCAGCAGGCGGACAGCCCGTATGAGATTTACACGCATCCGGCAAATCAGTTCGTGGCTGATTTTGCGGGCGACATCAATTTCCTGAAGGGTGTGTCCGAAGGCGGGCGGATCCGTCTGAAAGGCGTCGACGACGTACTGGCCTATGACGGGGACCTGACCGGGGACGTCGACGTGGCGATCCGCCCGGAACAGATCCGGATTGTCCCGGACAAAGGACATATCCGCGGACGGATCCTGAATGAATATTTCATGGGCGACGTCGATGACTGCCGCGTGAAGGTCGGAGAGGCCGAGCTCCGCGTGGCGGCGGACGCGTCCGTATACCGGAGGTTCGGAAAGCACGAGGAGATCGGCCTGGATATTGCGGATTTCCTTGTTTTCCCCGATACCGGGGATCAGTTCAGGAAGATTCTCACATAACGGGATTTACGAAGAACGGAGGTTGAAAATGGCTCAGCTTTGGGGCGGCAGATTCACAAAAGAAACAGACGCGCTTGTCTATGCGTTCAATGCATCGCTCAGGTTCGACCGGAGGCTGTTCCGGCAGGACGTCCTCGGCTCGAAGGCGCATGTAAAAATGCTGGCGAAGCAGGGAATCCTGACGGAAGAGGAAAAAGACGCGATCCTTCTCGGTCTCGATCAGATCCTGCGGGAAGTGGAGGACGGCACACTGAAGATCGAGGGCGAATACGAAGATATTCACAGCTTCGTCGAGGCCTGCCTCACCGAGCGGATCGGAGAGCCCGGCAAGAAACTCCACACCGGGCGGTCGCGGAATGACCAGGTCGCACTCGACATGCGCCTCTACATCCGGGATGAGATCGATCAGACGGCGCAGCTCCTGAAAGAACTCCTGACCGTCATCTGCGGCATCATGGAGACACACCTTACGACCTGCATGCCGGGCTTCACGCACCTGCAGAAGGCGCAGCCCGTGACGGTCGCCCATCATTTCGGCGCTTATTTCGAGATGTTTAAAAGGGACCGGGAGCGTCTCATGTCGATCCGCAGCCGGATGAACATCTGCCCGCTCGGAAGCGGCGCACTGGCCGGCACCACCTATCCGCTGGACCGCGAGTACACCGCGTCCCTGCTCGGATTTGACGGGGCGTCGGAGAACTCGATGGACGGCGTGTCCGACCGCGACTACGTACTGGAATTCCTGAATTCCCTGGCGATCACGATGATGCATCTGTCGAGGCTGTCGGAGGAGATCATCATCTGGAATTCAAATGAGTATCGTTTTATCGAGCTTGACGACACCTTCGCGACAGGCAGCAGCATCATGCCCCAGAAAAAGAATCCGGACATCGCGGAACTGATCCGGGGCAAAACGGGAAGAGTGTTCGGCGCGGCCCAGTCGCTTCTCGTCACGATGAAGGGACTTCCGCTCGCCTACAACAAAGACATGCAGGAAGACAAGGAGATGACGTTCGACGCGATCGACACGGCGAAGGGCTGCATTTCTTTGATGACCGGCATGCTCTCGAGCTCTTCCTTTAACGCGGAGCGGATGGAGGCATCCGCGATGAACGGATTTGCAAATGCCACCGACGCGGCGGATTACCTGGTCCGGAAGGGCGTGCCGTTCCGCGACGCGCACGGCATCATCGGGCGGCTCGTGCTGACTTGCATTGAAAAGTCGTGCCGCATGGACGATCTTCCGCTCGAAGAGTACAGAGCGGTCTGCCCCCGGTTTGACGAGGACATCTATGACGCGATCTCGCTTAAGAGCTGCGTGGAGCGCAGAAAAACAAAAGGAGCCCCCGGCGCGATGGCGGAGGCTGTAGAGCGGGCAAAAACATATCTGGCGGGCCTTTGAGGCCCGCTTCTTTTATTTGCGGTTTCTTTTCTCTTCCATTTTCTTGAGGAATTCATCGCCGTAGCCATAGTGCTCGACGACGTAGTCGAGATCTTTGTCGCCGCGGCCGGACAGATTGACCAGGATCGAGCCGGTCATGCCGGTGCGCGCCACTTTGATCGCGTACGCGAGCGCGTGCGAACTCTCGATCGCGGGAATGATGCCCTCATGCCTCGAGAGGAGGAAGAGCGCTTCGATGGCCTCGTCGTCGCCGATGGTCGTATAACGGACCCGGTTCATGTCGTGCAGCATCGCGTGTTCAGGGCCTGCGGCCGGGTAATCCAGGCCGCTCGCGTTGGAATAGACGGGGGCCGGGTTGCCGTTCTCGTCGGCGAGCATGATGCTGTTAAAGCCGTGCATGACGCCTTCTCTGCCGTAGGTGATCGAAGCCGCGTGATCGCCGAGCGCGGGTCCGCGTCCGAGCGGCTCCACGCCGATCAGCTCCACGGCATCCGCAAGAAACGGCGTGAACATGCCGATGGAATTGGAACCTCCGCCGACGCAGGCTGCGACCTGGTCCGGCAGATGCCCGGTCTGCGAGAAAAACTGTTCGCGGGCTTCTTCCCCGATGCAGAACTGGAAATCTCTCACCATGAGCGGGAACGGATGCGGGCCGGCCGCGGTTCCGATGCAGTACACGGCGTCCTTATATTCCTTTGCATAGGCTTCAAATGCGGCGTCGACGGCCTCTTTGAGCGTCTTCAGACCGGCGCTGACCGGGACGACGCGGGCGCCGAGCATCTTCATGCGCGTGACGTTCGGAGCCTGCTTGGCGATGTCCACTTCACCCATATAGATGTCACATTCCATACCGAAGTAAGCGGCGGCGGTCGCAAGCGCGACGCCGTGCTGGCCGGCGCCGGTTTCGGCGATCAGCTTTTTCTTGCCCATATATTTGGCGAGAAGACCTTCGCCCATGCAGTGATTCAGCTTGTGCGCCCCGGTGTGATTCAGGTCTTCCCTCTTCAGGTAGATCTGTGTCCGGCCGAGGTGATTGGACAGGTTCTGGCAGTGATAAACCGGCGTGGGCCGGCCCTGGAAATCCCTGCGGATCCTGCGGAGCTCGGCGATGAACTGAGCCGACTGCGCGATCGTGTTGTAGGCTTCCGCATACTCGTTGAATGCCTTGATCAGTTCGGGGTTATCCAGATAGTTGCCCCCGTACCTGCCGAAATATCCGTCTTCAGAGGGGTATTCCTTCAGGTAATTATCAAAATCTCTGTACTTGTTCATGTCGCGACCTCTTTGTTCGGAGCGGACCGGCAGCCGTCTTAGGGCCGCGTGCCCCGCCTCTCATATTTTCGTGCTCATACTATCATACATGATTTTTCACGCATTCACATCAAAAATTAAAAACCATTTCACACGAACGTGCGCAGATCGGCCATAAACAGCTCGTAGTAGTCGTCTTCGCTCTTTAAGAGAGGGGAATTTTCCCCGCCGCCGTTTGTGCTGCGCCTCATATTGGCGTAGTACTCCTCGCCTGCGCTGATCAGGTCCATCTCATAGAGGGGATAGCCCAGCTCCCGCGCGCACGTGCAGAAGGCCTCCACGGGGTGCGCGGCGGATGCGGTCGCGAGCAGCTTCGCGGCAAGGGAGGGGTCGTTTTTTGCTTTTATGCGGAGGGCGGACAGGATTTCATCGATTTCCGGCATGGTCAATCTCCTTTTCTTGTCTTTTGACGGCTTTTGTTATTACTTTACACGAAAAACAGCCGAAAGTCACTTTACTCTACACTTTAACGCGATAATGTGATAACATGGTGGAGTCATTGAAAATGACAATGAAAATGAAAGTGAGGAAAGAGTTGCTATGAGAAAGCAGAACAAGGCGGTGTCTGCAATAGCCATCCTGGCTGTCATCGCCATCCTGATTGCAGCTGCATTCAACACGACGCCCGAGTCGGTCCAGCAGACGGCGTGGGCGCTGCTTCCGCCGCTGATTGCCATCGTGCTCGCTCTCGTTACGAAAGAAGTGTACAGCTCGCTCTTTATCGGAATCCTGTCCGGGGCTCTTCTGTATTCGGGCTTCAACTTCGAGATGACGCTGAATCATATCTTCAGCCATACCGTCACGGTGGACGGCGAAGAGGTGACGTACGGCATCATTTCCGTCCTGTCGGATTCCTACAATGTCGGCATCCTGATCTTCCTCGTGATTCTCGGCATCATGGTGCAGCTGATGAACCGCACGGGCGGCTCCGCTGCGTTCGGCAGCTGGGCATCCGAGAAGATCAAGACCCGCGAAGGCGCGCAGCTTTCGACGATCGCACTCGGCGTCCTGATCTTTATCGACGACTATTTCAACTGCCTGACGGTCGGTTCCGTCATGCGGCCCGTCACGGACAAGCACAACGTATCAAGGGCAAAGCTTGCCTACCTGATCGATGCCACGGCGGCGCCGGTCTGCATCATCGCCCCGATCTCTTCGTGGGCGGCGGCCGTCTCCGGCTTCGTGGAGGGCCAGAACGGACTCAGTCTGTTTATCCGCGCGATTCCGTTTAATTACTATGCGCTTCTGACCATCGTCATGATGATCATGATCGTCATCATGAAAGCGGATTTCGGCCCGATGTATGAGCATGAGTACAATGCCGTCGAAAAGAACGACCTGTTTACGACCGAGGACCGCCCCTTCGTCGACAGCACGGAAACGGCTGTGACGCAGGACGGAAGAGTGTCGGATATGCTCGTTCCGATCCTCTCGCTCGTCGTGTGCTGTGTCGTCGGCATGATTTATACAGGCGGATTCTTCAGCGGCGAGAGCTTTGTCAATTCGTTCGCGAATTCCGACGCTTCGATCGGTCTCGTGCTCGGTTCCTCCGTCGCGCTTATGATCACGATTCTTTATTATCTGTTCCGCCGCATCCTTCCGTTCACAAAGATGATGGAATGCGTGCCGGAAGGCTTTAAGCAGATGATCTCCCCGATCCTGATCCTGACGTTCGCGTGGAGCCTTAAATCCATGACCGACAGCCTCGGCGCGAAGCAGTTTGTCGCGGGCGTCGTGCAGAATTCGGCGTCAAGCTTCCTGATGTTCCTGCCGGTGATCATCTTCATGATCGCGGTCGGACTTTCCTTTGCGACCGGTACGTCGTGGGGAACCTTCGGCATCCTGATTCCGATTGTCGTCAGCTGCTTCCAGGAGACCGACCCGAATATGATGATCATCGCGATCTCCGCCTGTATGGCCGGTTCCGTCTGCGGCGATCACTGCTCGCCGATCTCGGATACCACGATCATGTCGTCTGCCGGCGCACAGTGCAACCACCTGAATCACGTCGGGACCCAGCTCCCCTATGCGCTGTCCTGCGCCGTGATCTCCGGCATCACATATCTGATTGCGTCGTCGATTGAGCGCGCAACCGGTTCGCTGATGATCAGCGCCTGCATCTCGCTTCCGGTCGGCATCCTGATCATGTTCTTTTTCCTTGCCGCGATGAAGGGAGGCTCAAAGAGCCGCCGCAGCAAGATGGAGTTACGCCAGTCATAACGAAACAGGCCCTTTTGGGATTTCATCCGGAAAACAGACCGCTTCGGCGGCCTGTTTTTTGTCTCACAGGAAATTTCTCTGAAGCTCCCGTTCGGCAGGAAAACCTGCAAGCCTTTTTTGAAAAAACACGAATTTCCTGAAAAAAATGAGCGTTCGTCCGAAATTTGTGGTATATTTGTTAAGTGTTCAAACCGCGAAACAGCATAGATATTTGTTGCGATGCAGTCTGTCATAAAACCTGCCTGTAGATAATGGACTTAACATGAATGCCAGAGGTGTACTCGAAAATGCTGTATAACACTCATCTTGACACACTGATAAAGGTGGTGGAGGCCGGGAGCTTCCGCCGCGCGGCGGAACAGATCGGAATCTCTCCCTCCGCCGTCCTCAAGCAGATCACATTGCTCGAACAGGATCTGCGGGTCACATTGTTTGACCGTTCCAGAAAAGGAGTTTCTCTTACAGAGGCGGGAGAGTCCGTTTACGGTGACGCGAAATATATCGTCCGTTACTGTGAAACGGCCGCCGAACGAGCCAGGGATCTCTACACGAAGCAGAACAATCCTGTCAGAATAGCCGTTTCAGCCTTAGGCTCAACTGAAGAACTGGCTTCCCTGTGGCCCGTGCTGCACGAGAAGTGCCCGGATATCAAATGCCGTCTGCTGTTTTTTGAGAGCACGTCAGACGGCGTGAAGCGCATGATTTCGACGCTGGGCCAGGATGCGGATCTGATCCTCGGCGTCTATGATGAAACATTTCTGGAGCAATTCGGTCTGCGGGCCCTGAAATTCAGGGACGTCAAGGCCGTGATCGCCTCATCCCCCTCGTCCGGTGCGCCGGGCGGAGGCAGTGCACCGGTTTCGGCAGCGGATCTTGCCGGCCGCACGGTGATGCTTCCGAAAAAGGGGACGTTCCGGGCAGCGGATGAGTTCCGGAAAGAACTGGAAGGACTGCGGGAGGATGTCCGGATCGAGGATTTCGATATGTACTCGCTGGATATATACTATGAATGCCAGAACAGCGAGAAATGCCTCTTTACCTATGACGCCTGGACGGCAGGCAGCATCCTCCTCCGGGAGCAGGCAGCGGACAGGAAATATAGCGGTACACTGGGGATGATCTGCAGGAAAGAACCGGGTCAAAATGTCCGGCGTCTCTTTGAGGCGGCGCAGGAGTACATGAAAAAAGACCGCACCTGAAGGCAGTCTGAAGCGCCATCACAGATTCTTAATAAAAAGTTTGCAGACCAAACACAGTTTGTTCACATGCACCCGATAAGATAACTTATGTAAGCATCAAATGTGCTTGCAGGGTTTCATAAAACCTTTTCTTTTTCATACGGCCCGCCAAAAGCGGGCAACTCCTTCCCTTAATGAATTGAGGACGTCCGACTGCCAGCGGACGTCCTCATGTTTTTGTGCCGTTTATTCGTTCGGCTGCCGGTAGAACCATCCCGACAGCGCTTCCGTTTTCAGTGAATTAATAAAGGCTTTGGGGTCGACGATCCGGATGGCCGATATGACTTTTTTGACTTCGGCCGCCGACACGACGGAATAGACGATGGAGCGCTCCTGCTCTTTATATGCACCTTCCCCGTGCATGATCGTGGCGCCGTGATTGCTGACCGCGTAGATGGCGTTGCAGACTTCCCTCGGAAAGTCCGTGACGACGAACAGCGTTGTCTGCTGATAGCGGCGGTACTGCAGGTGAATCACCTGTGTCGAGAAGAACTGGAAAAGGATCGAGTACAGCGCTTTGTTCCAGCCGAACAGAATCCCGGCCAGAGACAGGATCACCACGTTGGCGCCCAGTATGATGTTGAACGTATCAAAGCCCTTTTTCTCCGAAAAATACAGTGAGATGAAGTCCGTCCCGCCTGTATTGGCATTGTTTCTCAGGCACAAAGAGACGACCAGGCCGTTGATCATGCCGCCGAAGATGCTGATCAGCAGGATATCGTAGGTGATTGCATTTGAAGGAATCAGGTCCGTGAGAAATGAGGACAGGAGAAGAAAATAAATGGAATAAAGAGTCAGCTTTTTTCCGACGTAGCGGATGCCGATGTAAACCGGCACGGCATTTAAAGCCAGGTTGACGACCGTGTAGGGCAGCGTGATGCCCAGAAATTCTTCAAAACACCGGATGATGAGAACCGTGAGGCCGGTCACGCCGCCCGGGAAGAGTCCGCCTGTGTGGACAAACGTGTTCAGATTGACGGCCAGAAGAAGAGCTGCAAAAGAGATGACAAGCAAACGTTTTCCGTCTTCTTTCAATGTAAATGTCATAGCGACCCTCTTAAGATGTGTGCGAAACAACCTGATGCGGATAACTGTGTCCTGCCTGCATCATATCATGGTTATCCGGAAAAAGCTATTCGAAACGGCAGGTGCGGACCGGTTGACTGAAAAAGAGATGGCGAATATAATTGAACCCTGCCGGTCCGACGGACGGGCGGAATGAACACCGGGAGGTAGGCAGCATGGAACGAAGCGATCTGAGGGAACTCAGAAAAGTCATTAAATCGAAGGAAACCGTGATTGACTGGATCTACAGTATCTACGTGGATTCGGACAATCAGCTCTGCTATGAAGACATCACCCGCCTCATTGATATGGAGGACGCGGAGAAGTTCCGCCATCTGAATCTTTTCGCGCGCGTCCTGAGTACGCGCGTCGGGATGGATTCCTTCCCGGTACGGCTGCAGGCCCAGCAGGATTTCCTCCTCGGCCTCCGTTCGGAGGACGGGCGGGATCTGTCCGTATTTGAGACGTTCAGGGATCACATGCTGGAATCGTACGCGCATACGGACCCGTACTACGCCACGCTGGTCCGGGTCGTGTACGACGTGCCCTCAAAGGCGAAGGACGGCAGACGGCTTGAGGACGGCGAGCTTGTCTATGAGGCCCTGCTGCTCGCGATCTGCCCGGCAAAGCTTTCAAAGCCCGTACTCGGCTACGACGTGGACCATGTCGGCGAACTGGACCGCAGGTGGCAGATCGGAAATCCGGCCTGCGGATTTTTGTATCCGGCATTTGACAACAGGGGAGAGGACCGCAATGAGGTGCTGCTGTATTCGGCCAACCCGGACGCGGAAGAATATATGAACGGGCTGTTCGGCGTGCCGGAGGCGGAAGCGCCGGTAGGCGTAAAAGCGCAGCGCGAGATCTTCACATCCCTGATCGGACAGCTGGACGTGGGCCTTACGCAGGCAGCCTCCATTTCCGAAAACATACTCGAAAAGGCCGCGGAACAGGAAGAGGTTCAGCTGGCAAAAGAAGAGATCAGAAAGATCGCTGAGAGCGCCGGCGTCGATACGGATGCGTTTGACGAGATCTACGAGGAGACTGTCGGGGATACGCCGATCGCGATTGCCGCCGTGGCCGACACCAGTGTGATCGTAAAGACGGATACGGTGATGATCAAGGTTCCCTCCGACAAGGCGCAGCTGATCGAGACGCGCACAATCGACGGACGTGATTACATCCTGATCCCGGCGGACGGGACGGTGACGGTCAACGGGGCCGCGGTGTGCGCTGTTCCGGGAGCGGGGAGAGCGGACGGAGATGAGGATTAAAGTGCAGAGCCCGGACCAACCGGAATTTGCTCTCTACAACGGACGGAGCGAAACCCGACTCTATCACATGTTTGAACCGGAGCCGGGCCTTTTTATCGCGGAGAGCGCAAAAGTGGCCGAGCGGGCGCTGGGAGCGGGATACCGTCCGGTATCTTTGCTGCTTGAAAGCGGATTTATGCTGCGGGATGAAGAGGACTGCCCGCTGCTTGCAAAACTGCTTAAGGAGGGCGGCTCTGTCCTGAAAGAGCCGGCTGCGGAGCTGTCCGCCGGCGGCGGTCAGGAGGCCTCTGCGGAGGCGCCCCCCGTCTACGAAGCGGATCCGGACGTGCTTTCGCAGATCGCGGGCTGTCACCTGACAGGCGGGCTCCTTTGCGCGATGAGACGCAGGAAGCTGCCTTCGGCAGACGACATCCTGAGCGGCATCTCCCGAGCCGCAGTACTTGAAAATGTCGTCAATCCGACCAATGTCGGCGCAATCGTGCGCTCCGCCGCGGCGATGGGGATGGACGCGGTCCTTCTGACCGGCGGCTGCGCCGACCCGCTTTACCGGCGCGCGATCCGCGTCAGTATGGGCTGCATTTTCGAGATTCCCTGGACGGTGGTCCCTTCCCCGGACGAGCTGTTTGCGTGCCTGAAGGCGCACGGCTTTGTCACGGCGGCCATGGCACTTGAGAAAGAATCCGTCCGCATAGACGATCCGCGCTTAAAAAAGGCGGAACGGCTGGCTCTTTTTCTGGGAAATGAAGGGGACGGGCTGCCTCCGGAGCGCATCCGGGCGTGTGATTACACGGTGATGATCCCGATGCACCACGGGGTTGATTCATTGAATGTGGCCGCGGCCAGCGCCGTGGCGTTCTGGGAATGCAGACGGGAAGGGTCATAAGACCCTTCCCGATGTTGTCTGAATGAGCGATGCGCCGGTTATGAGACGGATACTTCGCCGGCGAGTACGCGCTGATAGTCTTCGTAGTTTTTCTTCAGAAGCTCGGGCGTGCTGAGTTCGTACGGACATTTCTTCGTGCAGGCGCGGCAGTTCAGGCAGTCGTTGATCTTTTCCATCTTTACCTGCCACTCGGGAGTCAGCCATGCGGCGGACGGCGCGCGGCGAAGCATGAGCGACATGCGGGCGCACTGATTGATCTCGATGCCGGCCGGACATGGCATGCAGTAGCCGCATCCGCGGCAGAAGTCGCCGGCGAGCTCCTTTTGCTCATTAGCTATAAAGGTGCTGATTTCTTCCGTCATCGACGGCGTCTCATCCATGTAGGAGAGCCATTCTTCGAGCTCCTTCATGCGCTGGACGCCCCAGATCGGAAGGACGTTGTCATACTGCGACATATAGGCCATCGCGGCGTCCGAGCGGGTGATCAGGCCGCCGGCGAGCCCCTTCATCGCGATGAAGCCGACGTCGTGCAGACGGCAGCTGTTTACGAGTGCGATCTCCTTTTCCGACGAGAGGTAGCTGAAAGGAAACTGCAGCGTCTCATACAGTCCGGATGCGGCTGCGTCCATCGCGACCTGCAGCTTATGGGCGGTGATGCCGATGTGCCGGATCTTTCCCTGCTCCTTTGCTTCCAGCATACATTCATACATACCGGTGCCGTCTCCCGGGGCATAGACCTGGCTCGCCATATGGAACTGGTAGACGTCGATATAGTCCGTCTTCAGGAGTTTCAGGGACGTCTCAAGATCGGCGCGGAAAGCGGCAGGCGTTTTGGCGTGTGTTTTGGTGGCGATATAGAGCCTGTCCCGCATGCCTTCAAAAGCGCGCCCTACTTTTTCTTCGCTGTCCGAGTAGGCGCGCGCCGTGTCGAAGTACGTGATGCCGCCGTCAAATGCGCGGCGCAGGATCTCGACGGCTCCGGCCATCGGCACGCGCTGGAGGGGCAGCACGCCGAATGCGTTCTGAGGGGTTGTGATGCCGGTTTTGCCCAGTGTGATCTGTCTCATTCGATTCTCCTTTCTGATCCTGTGTCCTTTTATGACTCCATTATCAGGCAGCGCCTGATAATTTGCAACGATAAGAATTTTGGGTGCGCACCTTCCCCGCATGTGCTATCCTAAAAAAAGACGCATAAAAGCGCAGGAAGGAGGACCGGATCATGAATAAAGTCAGAGTCGGCATCATCGGCTGCGGCCGGATCTCGGAGAGACGTCACGTCCCTGAGTACGCGTCGCACCGGAACGCGGAGATCATCGGGTACTTTGATTTCAGGAAGGAAAAAGCAGCCGCGCTCTCCCGCGAATACGGCGGCCGTGCGTTCGATTCCGTGGAAGAACTGCTCGCCGATCCCGCGATCGACGCGGTCAGCGTCTGCGTCGCCAATAACGCGCACGCGGACATCGCGATCAAAGCGTTAAACGCGGGCAAGCACGTCCTGGTTGAGAAACCCATGGCGATGACGGTGGCGGACTGCGAGGCGATGCTGGAAGCGGCGGAGAAAAATGACCGGTTCCTGATGGTCGCCCAGAACCAGCGGTTCAACACCGGGCACCTGCGGGCAAAAGAACTGATCGAGCAGGGCATCATCGGAAAGCCGCTGACTTTTAAGACCACGTTCGGGCACGGCGGCCCGGAGCGGTGGTGCGCCGAAGACGATGGGACCGGCCGGATCTCGTCCGACATCTGGTTCTTTGATAAAAATGTCGGCGTCATGGGCGCCATGGCGGACCTGGGCATCCATAAGACGGACCTGATCCAGTTCCTGCTCGGGGAACGCATCACGTCGGTCTCGGCAAAGATCATGACGCTCGACAAGAAGACCGGGGACGGAAAGCCGATTGAACTGGAAGACAACGCCATTCTCATCTATACGTTGTCGAGCGGCGTCGTCGGCACGATGACGGTGAGCTGGACCTATTACGGAGAAGAGGACAACTCGACGGTCATCTTCGGAACCAAAGGCGTGATGCGCCTCTATGACAATTCGCCTCATACGATCCAGATCAACACCGACCGCGGCGACCATATCTACTATGATCTGGACACGATGATGACAAATGAAAACCAGCGAAATTCGGGCGTCATCCGCGCCTTCGTCGACTCGATCGTAAACGGGGACAGGACATATGCCGCGGGGCCGATGGAGGTCAACGCGATCCGCGCGATTCTGGCCGGATTTGAATCGAGTGAGCTGGACAAGACGATTATGATCTGACATCTGAAAAGCAATATGATTCGGGAAAAACGTTTTTACAGGCAGTTTTTTGCCATGTGCATCGTGCTCATCCTGCAAAATGTGATCACGCTCAGTGTGAATCTGGCGGATAACATCATGCTGGGAGCCTACAGTGAGGCGGCGCTCTCCGGAGTTGCCGCCGTCAATCAGATCCAGTTTATCTATCAGCAGATTTTAAGCGCACTGGGCGAAGGAATCGTGATCCTCGGCGGCCAGTATTTCGGCCGGAGGGAGATCCGCCCGATGAAGGAGATCGCCTCGACCGCGATGCATTTCGCTCTGGCGCTCTGCGTCATCCTGTTTGCGGCGATGAGCCTGTTTCCCGGTCAGATCCTGCATGCGTTCACAGACGACGCGGCGATTATAGAGCAGGGAGTCCGCTACACGTCCGTGATCCGGTTCACGTATCTCTTTTTCGCCCTGACCCAGATCCTGCTCGCGACGCTGAGGAGCGCGGGGACTGTGCGGATCGCGCTGTACCTCTCCCTCACGGCGCTGGCCATCAACTGCTGCGTCAACTATACGCTGATCTACGGACATTTCGGCGCGCCGGAGATGGGCGTGACGGGCGCGGCCATCGGGACGCTCATATCCCGGATCGCCGAACTTTTCATACTCGTGCTCTATATCCGCCGGAAGGAGACGGTGCTGAAGCTGCATCCGCGAGACTTTGTGCGTGAAAATGCCGGCCTCAGAAGGGACTATCTGCGCGTGACCTGGCCCATGACGGTTGTGCAGGGGCTCTGGGGGTTCAACATCGCCCTGCAAAATGCGATCCTCGGCCATATGACGGTACACGCGATCGCGGCGAACAGCGCGTCCGCCACGATGTTCAGCCTCGTAAAAGCGATGCCGGTCGGCACCTGCGGGACGGCGGCATTTTTCACGGCAAAAGCCGTGGGAGAGGGCGATATGGCGTACGTGAAGCGGCTGTCAAAGACGCTCCAGGTGATCTTCGTCGGCATCGGAATCGCGGCCGCGCTGTTCCTCTTTGCCATCCGGCTCCCGATCCTGTCTCTTTATAAGCTTGAGAGCGAGACGATGGAAATGGCGCATGCCTTTACGCTGATCCTGTGTCTCGTCACGCTGACGATGTCCTACCAGATGCCGACGAACAACGGTATCATAAGGGGCGGAGGAAATACGTCCTTCACGATGAAGCTGGATCTCATCAGCATCTGGGGCATCGTCCTGCCGCTTTCGTTCGTGATGGCTTTTGTTGTAAAGGCGTCTCCGACGGCTGTGGTCTGGTGCCTCAATGCGGATCAGATCTTTAAATGCGTGCCTGCTTTCATCATGGTGAATTACGGGCACTGGGCGAAGAAGCTGACCCGCCGGCAAGGCGCTTAGAAACCCGGAATGCGCGGCAGGCGGGACATGGCCGGAAAGAAATCAGGAAAGATGGGGGCAGTTCAAAAGAATGGTGCCGTGTAAGGGAAGAAGCATTTTAAGAAATAAGCTGTATCTGTACGCAACGGAGTTTTTCGCCGGTATGGCGGTGATGGCCGTGGAACTGGGGGCGAGCAGGCTTCTCGCACCCTATTTTTCATCCTCGCAGATCGTCTGGACCATCATCATTGCGACGATCATGATCGCGATGGCGCTCGGAAATGTATATGGCGGAAAGAGCGCGGACGCCGACCCGGATCCGGACCGGCTGTACGGAAGGCTTCTCATCGCGGCCGTCTGGATCGCGCTGATCCCGTTTGCCGGAAGGTACCTGATCCTTCTGATCACCGGGCTTCTCGTCGTGACCGTGAGCTCGAATCTGCTCGTGATCGCGGCCTTTCTTGCCTGCGCCGCCCTGTTCGTGTATCCGTGCTTCCTGCTTGGCACCTGCACGCCTTCCCTGATCCGCTATATCGTCTCCGGGGCGGAGGACAGCGGCAGGACGGCCGGGACGCTCGGCGCCTGCAACACGGCCGGCAGCATCATCGGAACCTTTCTTCCTACTTTTGTGACGATTCCCGCGGTCGGAACCGCGGTGACCTTTCTTGTTTTTTCGGGCATCCTTCTCCTGATCGCGGTCATTTATTTCCTGTCCCCGAAGGAAACTGCCGATCCGGCGGAGCGGCCCGGGGTGCATGGCGGGGCGGTCCGCTGCGTGATCGCGGTTGTGCTGTTCGTCCTGGCCGTTATCTTCAACTGCCGGAGCAGCTTTGCGTTCTGGGAGCATGATCTGACCTACGAGGGCGAATCCGTCTATAACTATCTTCAGGTCCGCGACACGCCGGAGAGCACCATTTTATCCACAAATGTGCTTTTCGGCGTCCAGTCCGTGACGATGAAAGACGACTCCCTGACCGGCATGTATTATGATTACGCGCTGGCGGCACCGGTGATGGCAAAACACGCGGACTCGGTCCTGATCCTCGGCATGGGGACCGGGACGTTCGCGCGCCAGTGTTTGCGTTATTTCGGCGATATGAAGATCCGAGGCGTGGAGATCGACGAGAAAATCACGGATCTCTCCCGCCGCTATTTCGACGCGCCTAAGGAGGCTGAAGTGATCCATTACGACGGGCGGGCCTATCTGGAAGCGGACCCGGACCTCTATGACGTGATCATGGTGGACGCCTATGAGGACATCACGATTCCCTTCCAGATGTCTTCTGTCGAGTTTTTCACGGCCGTGCGGAATCATCTGACGGACGGCGGCGTGATGGTCGTCAATATGAATATGCGGTCGTCTTCGGAGGACGGGATCAACACCTGTCTCCAGGACACGATCGCGCATGTATTTCCGTGGGTGCGGTACGTGGATGTGCCGGGCAGCACCAACCGCGTGCTGTTTGCGGCAATGAAAAACGAGACGGCATCCACGTTTTCCGTGAATGCCGCCTCCGTAAAGATGCCTGAACTCAGGCTCCTTCTTGAGAAGATCGAAGCGAAGCTGGTGCCGTGGCAGGAAGGCGGCCGCATCCTGACGGATGACAAAGCGCCTGTCGAGCTCCTGGGCATGCGCGCGATCGATGAAATGATCGCGGAAGAACTTGTCTATTACAAAGAAATACTGAAGCGCGACGGCATCCGGGGACTCCTCGGAGCCTGACGCATGCGCTTATTTTTCTTCGGGTTTCGTCAGTGAGTTCGGGCAGTCGAAATCGGGGCGCCAGACGGTCGGAGCCGCCCAGTGGATGCCCTGGTCGATGATCTTCTGCACATACGGGTTGTGATAGTTGGGACTGGTCTCGTGGCCGGGCTGGAAGTAGAAGATCCGTCCGTATCCTCGGGTCCAGGTGCAGCCCGAGCGGAAGAGTTCGCCGCCGCGGTACCAGCTCATGAAGATCGTGTCGTCCGGCTTCGGAATGTCAAAGGGCTCGCCGTACATCTCTTCTTCTTCAAGTTCGAAATACTGCGGAATACCGGCCGCGATCGGGTGCGACGGAGTCGCGGTCCAGACACGGCAGAAATCATCTTCACGCCACTGCAGGCATCCGCTTGTTCCAAGCAGATACATAAAGGGCTTGGACTTGTGGGCCGAGTGAAGCGGGACGAAACCCATTCCCTTCTGCACTCTCTGCACAATCTTATACGCAAGCTCATCCGGGATGGCATCCTGCAGGATATGCGACCACCAGACGAGAACGTCCGTGTTTTCCAGAAGGTCGTCGGGCAGGCCGTACTCGGGCATATAGATGTTGACCGGCGTGATCTCAAGCTCCGGATCCTTCCGCAGAGCTTCTTCCAGTGTGCCCATCAGTCCGAGCGGATAGACCCGGTGTATCTTTTCGACTCTTGACCTGACAAATTCCTCGAAGTGCTGAAAGTCCCCGTCGCTTATGCCGGGCACCATCTCTCTTCTCAGCTCTCCGATCTCCTGTGCATATTCATACCATAAGGTGACTCTGATCATATATTACCTCCTGAAGACTGTTTCCTTCCTGATCAGACTGAAAGTTCGAAGGATATTATACACACGGAAATGCGCCAGTTCAACAGCATGTTTAAATCACGATTCTCGAAGAGGAATCGTGCGCGAATTGCACAGCAGCGAAGCTGCTTTCCAATGTGCAATTCTGCGATCCGCCGGA
>CACXFK010000152.1 GCA_902766945.1 uncultured Lachnospiraceae bacterium
ACTGAAGTCACGAGTATCCTGTGTTAAAGATTAAATGAAGCGGCTTAGCAGCCGGAATGGGGGTTTTTTATGATTGACAAGACCTGGGACGCAGCGTTTGTTGAACGCCTGAAAACACATTACGATGAAATGAAGTGGCTTTACTATGAGCTTTATCATGACGATAAGCAGGCCTTTGACTATTTCTGCGGGATGCTGCATACCTGTGCGTCCGAGCGTCCGTCGGCGCTCAAGGCGTGGGATGCCGAGAGAGAGAAGAACCCGGACTGGTATAAGGGAAAAGAGATGCTCGGCATGGTCATGTATGTGAACGCGTTTGCCGGCACTTTGAACGGAGTCCGGGAACACCTTGATTATCTCAAGGAATGCGGATTGAATTACGTCCATCTGATGCCGCTCCTGGAAAGTCCGGAAGGGCGGAGCGACGGAGGCTACGCGGTTTCGGATTTCCGGAAGGTTCAGAGCGAGCTTGGCACGATGGAAGATCTGAGCGCGCTTTCCGAAGAATGCCACCGCCTGGGAATGAGCGTGTGCCTGGACTTCGTGATGAATCACACGAGCGAAGATCACGAGTGGGCGAGGAAGGCGGCCGCCGGCGATAAAGAATACCAGGACCGTTATTTCTTCTATGACAACTGGGACATCCCGAACCAGTTTGAGCGCACGGTTCCGCAGGTCTTCCCGACCACGGCGCCGGGCAATTTCACCTGGTGCGAGGAAGCGAAGAAGGTGGTCATGACGACCTTCTATCCGTATCAGTGGGATCTCAACTACGCCAATCCGACCGTTTTCAACGACATGGTCGCCAATATGCTGTATCTGTGCAATCACGGCGTCGACATCATCCGGCTCGACGCGGTGCCGTATATCTGGAAGACCCTCGGCACAACCTGCCGGAACCTCCCGCAGGTACACACGCTGGTTCGCCTGATGCGCATGGCGTCCGAGATCGTCTGCCCGGGCACGATGCTGCTCGGCGAGGTGGTGATGGAGCCCTCCAAGGTGGTTCCGTATTTCGGCACACTCGACAAGCCGGAGTGCCATATGCTCTATAATGTGACGACGATGGCCAGCACCTGGCACACGGTTGCGACGAGGGACGTCAGGCTCCTCCGGCACCAGATGGAATCCGTTTTTGCCCTTCCGAAGGAATACACGTTCCTCAATTACCTGCGCTGCCACGACGACATCGGCTGGGGGCTTGACTACGATTTCCTGGCCCGGTTCGGGATTGAGGAGGTCGCCCACAAGCGTTTCTTAAACGACTATCTGACCGGAAAATGGTACGGCTCCGACGCGAGAGGAGAACTCTACAACGACGATCCGACGCTCGGAGATGCCCGCCTTACCGGCACGACCGCATCCCTGTGCGGAATCGAAGCGGCGGAATACGAATTGAACGACGAGAAGCTCACCAGGGCCATCCGCCTCGACATCATGCTGCACGCCTTCCTCTTTGTACAGAGCGGAATCCCGGTGCTGTACAGCGGCGATGAGATCGGCCAGCTGAACGACTACACCTACCACGAGGATCCGCTCCGTTACGACGACAGCCGGTACCTGCACAGAGGCAGTCTTGACTGGAAAGAGGTGGCCCGCCGGAACGATACATCGACCCGCGAAGGCGTGATCTACCAGACGCTTCGAAGGCTTGAGGAGATCCGGCGCACGCACGCTGTCTTTTCGGGCGTCGCGGATACCTGGATCATCGAGCCTTACAATGACCACATCCTCGGAATCGGGCGCTATTACGACGGCGAGAAGCTGATCGCGCTCTTCAATTTCAGCGAGTTCGATGAAACGGCCTGGATCAATGAGCCGGAAGAGTATATCGATCTGATGACCGGCAAACCGAGGCCGGCGAAGGCGGTCGGGATCCCCGCGCAGGATTTTGCGTACCTGCTGACGTCCTTCCGCACTGATGACAATAAGGACGCGGAAGCCGGGAACGCGGAAGCCGAAAAGACGGAAGCCGAAAAAACGGATCAGGCGGCCGGTGCGGAAACAGAAGAAAAGAAGAAGCCGGCAAAGAAGGAAGAGAAAGAAGAGAAAGACGAAAAAGAGAAGCCTGCAAAGAAGGCGGAGAAAGAAGAGAAAGACGAAAAAGAGAAGCCTGTAAAGAAGGCGAAAAAGACCTCCGGAAAAGCGGCAAAGAAGTCGGGAAAGGCAGGTACTCCATGAAGCTGATTTTTCTTGATATTGACGGCACGCTGACGCTGCCGGGCCACAACGTGCCGCCGGAAAGCGCACTTCAGGCGATCCGGAAAACGCAGGAAAAGGGCAATAAAGTTTTTCTGTGTACAGGCCGGAATTACGCGATGCTGAAGCCGCTTCTCGTCTACGGGTTCGACGGGATGGTCGCCGGCGCCGGCGGCTATGTCACCTGCGGTGATGAAGTGCTCTACGACTGTCCGATGACGGATGCGCAGACCCGGACCGCGCTCGACGTGCTGCACCGGAACGGGATCTTCTGTACGCTTGAGACCAAAGAGATGACGTACGGGGATGAAAACCTCGGCAGCTTTCTGAGCAGCCAGTCGAAGGGGAATAGTGAGATCGAGAGATGGCGCGCCGCGCTGTCCTCCGAGCTGAATATCCATCCGATGAATGAATACGACGGGCGGCCGGCTTATAAGATTGTGATCATGTGCGAAAATGAGAGCCAGCTCGAAGAGCCGAAGAAGATACTGTCGCGCGATTTTGACTTCTGCATGCAGTCGGTGCCGCTTCACAGCTGCCTGAACGGAGAACTGATCAACCGCAAGTACGACAAGGGAAGAGGCGTGATCCGCGTAGCCCGGTATCTTGGCGTCGAAGCCGGAGATACCTACGGGTTCGGCGACAGCATGAATGACCTGGAGATGATCCGGACCGTCGGCACCGGCGTCTGTATGGCAAACGGCAGCGAAGAACTGAAAGCGGAAAGCGACCTCATCTGTCCCGCTGTTGAGGAGGACGGACTCGCAAAGGCATTTGCAAAACTCGGTCTGATCTGACAGAAACGCAGAATATGGATCCGGTCTGACCGGATTGCTATTAAATACCAAAGTTTTTTTAAATGAAGGGAGAAGGAAATATGGCTCTGGATTATCGAAAGTGTGCTCAGGAGATCGTCGATCACATCGGCGGCCGGGACAATGTCGCGCAGGCCGCCCATTGCGCCACACGTTTGAGGCTGGTCATCAAAGACAACAGCCTGGTTGACAAGGACTACCTGGACAATGTGGACGGCGTGAAGGGTATGTTCGAATCAAACGGCCAGCTCCAGCTGATTATCGGAACCGGAACCGTCAACAAAGTGTACGACGAATTCCTCGACATCACCGGCATGACGGCCGCGACAAAGGATGACGTCAAGGCGGCCGCGGCCGCCAGGCAGCCGCTCTGGAAGAGACTGCTCAAACCGATCGGCGACGTATTTGTCCCGATCCTGCCCGCCATCGTGGCAGCCGGTCTCCTGATGGGCCTCGTCGAGGCGCTCGGCAAGATTCCGGGATTAAACTTTGCCAATACGGACTGGTACGGCTTCCTTGATATGATGGCCAACACGGCCTTTGCATTCCTGCCCGTGATCGTGGCGATTTCGGCGGCGCGCGTCTTCGGCGGCAATATCTTCTTAGGCGCGGTCATCGGTCTTATGATGGTTCATACCGGACTGCTCAATGCGTGGAACGCCGGCAGCGCCGATGCCATCAACAGCTTCTTCGGTGTGACGGACGGTGTGATTCCGACCTGGAATCTGTTCGGAAACATCAAGATCGGCTCCTACGTGCTCGGCTCGATCTCGCGGGTCGGTTATCAGGGCCACGTCATCCCGGTCATCATCGCCGTGCTCTTCATGAGCAAGCTTGAAAAATGGCTCCATGACCACGTTCCGGAAATGATCGACCTGTTCGTGACGCCGCTGACCACGGTGTTCCTGACCTCGCTCTTTACATTCGTCGTGATCGGACCGATCTTCTCGGCACTTGAAACCGCTGTTCTGAACGGCGCTCAGATCCTTGTCCGCAACCCGGTCGGTGCCTGCGTCATGGGTGCCCTGTACCCGGCGACCGTCGTCATGGGTCTCCATCATATGTACAATGTCATTGAGGCCGGCATGCTTTCCTCGGTCGGACTCAATACCTGGATGCCGATTGCATCCGCCGCAAACTTCGCTCAGTTCGGAGCCTGCCTTGCGGTCGGTCTCAAAGTCAAGAATGCCAAGACGAAGTCTGTGGCGGTCCCGTCTTCTCTGTCTGCCGCTCTCGGCATCACGGAACCGGCGATCTTCGGTGTCAACATGCGTTTCTTTAAGCCGTTCGTGGCCGGTATGATCGGCGGCGCGGTCGGAGCCATTTTCGGCGCCATCACCGGAATCGGCGCGAAGGCTTACGGCGTAACCGGCATCCCCGGCTATCTGACCATCAACAACTATCCGGTGTACACGATCCTGCTGCTGATCTCCGGAGGCATCGCGTTCGCGATCACATGGGTCATCTGGAATGAAGAGGAACCGGCTGCGGCAAGGACGACATCCGCCGCTCCCGCCGCTTCAAAGGAGCCGGCCGCAGCGGAGAACAAGCTGATCGACAAGGTCGTCATGAGCTGCGACGCAGGCGAGATTCACGCACCGGTTGCCGGAAAGGTGAAGAACTATACCGAGATTCCGGACGAGACATTTGCATCGGGCGTCCTCGGTGAAGGCGTCGGAATCGAACCGACGGAAGAGTATGTGTACGCCCCGTTTGACGGCACGATCTCGACGGTTGCCGAATCAAAGCATGCGATCGGCATTTCCGGCGCGGGCGATATGGAACTTCTCATCCACGTCGGCGTGGACACGGTTGCGATGAACGGCGACGGATTTACGCCGTACGTAAAGGAAGGCGACGAGGTCAAAGCGGGCCAGAAGCTGCTTCACTTCGACCGCAAGAAGATCGCGGCTGCGGGGCATCCCGATATCGTCGTGACGCTCCTTACGAATTCCGAAGATATGTCCAATTTCAAGATCAATCTGTAAACATCTGATCAGAAAGGAGAACCATTCATGACCACCTATACCGGAAAAGCTTCGTTTAAGGGGATTGCGATCGGCAGGATCGCGGAAATGAAGAAGGCCGAGACGATCGTCCGCAGAGAACATGTCGAGGACGTGGATGCGGAAATCGCAAGGTATCATGCGGCAAAAGAGCAGGCTCAGCAGGAACTGCAGGCACTGCAGGAGAAAGCGGCCAGAGATATCGGCGAGGCCGAGGCGGAGGTCTTTGAGGTTCACGCGATGTTCCTCGATGATTTCGATGATTCGGTCGAAAATATCATCCGTGAGCAGCGCATCAACGCCGAATACGCGGTCGCGACGACAGCGGACAATACGGCGGCCATGCTGGCAGCTATGGATGACAATCCGTACATGCAGGCAAGGCAGGGAGACGTGAAGGACGTGGCGGACCGCGTGATCCGGGACATGAATGGCGGCGGCGGCGAAGCCAATGCGTTCTCCGAGCAGGTGATACTGCTGGCGGACGATCTCGCTCCGAGCGAGACCGTTACGCTCGACAAGTCCATGGTGCTCGCTTTCGTGACCCGCGAGGGCTCCACGAACTCCCATACGGCGATCCTTGCCAGAACGATGAATATCCCGGCTCTGTGCCAGACACCGGTGCCGAAGGACGCGGAAGGCAAGATGGGGATCGTAGACGGCTTTTCGGGCAGCATCATCGTCGATCCGGACGAGGCGACACTTGAAAGCTACAAGAAGAAACTCGCCGAAGAGCAGGAGAAGCAGCGTCTTCTCCGCGAGCTGAAGGGCAAGGAGACCGTGACGAAGTCCGGCCGGAAGATCAAGCTCTATGCGAACATCGGCGGCATCGGCGACCTGAATTTCGTCATGGAAAATGACGCGGCAGGCGTCGGCCTCTTCCGAAGCGAATTCCTGTATCTGCAGAGTGATAATTATCCCACAGAGGAAGAGCAGTTCAAGGCCTACCGTACGGTCGCGGAAATGCTGGCCGGCAAGGAAGTGGTTGTCAGAACGCTCGACATCGGGGCGGACAAGCAGATCGACTATTTCAAGCTGGATAAGGAAGAAAACCCGGCGCTCGGGTACCGCGCGATCCGCATCTGCCTGACCCGTGAAGAGATCTTTAAGACACAGCTTCGCGCTCTTTACAGGGCGTCGGCATTTGGCAACATCGACATCATGTTCCCGATGATCACATCCGTCTGGGAAGTACAGAAATGTATCGATATGTGCCAGCTGGTCAAGGCGGAACTGAAGCATCAGGACATCCCGTTCAAAGACTGCCCGATCGGCATCATGATCGAGACGCCCGCCGCCGTACTGATCGCCGACGAACTCGCCGAGCTCGTTGACTTCTTCAGCATCGGAACCAACGACCTGACGCAGTATACGCTAGCGATCGACCGTCAGAACCAGTCCCTGGAAAAATTCTTCGACGCGCATCATCCGGCCGTCCTCAAGGCGATCCGCATGACGATCGAAGCGGGACACCGCCACAACACGTGGGTCGGCATCTGCGGTGAGCTCGGAGCAGATCCGGAACTTACGGAAGACTTTGTCAACTGGGGCATTGACGAGCTGTCGATGAGCCCGTCCTCGATCCTGCCGGTCAGGAAGATCATCCGCGAGATGGACTGAGCCGTCTGGCTGCGG
>CACXFK010000153.1 GCA_902766945.1 uncultured Lachnospiraceae bacterium
ACACGGCCAAAGAAGTTGAATCTTCAGCAGACGCAGCCACGGTGGGATCTGCAGCAGAATCCGGTACCGATTCGGCCGCATCGGCAGATTTAAAGACAGAGTCCCCGACAGAGACTCCGTCCGACGCTCCGTTTGACGCAAAAGCAGAGCTGCTCCGCAGCAAGACGGATGACGCGTTCTGGGTCGGATGTCCTGCACGCGACATCGAACTGCTGACGCCCAACGATTATTCCAGACCGCAGACGGCGCTTGATACGGTAAACAATCTTGTCATTCATTATGTGGGAAATGCCGGCTCCTCCGCGATGGACAACCGCAATTATTTCGAGAGCCTCAAGGATTCGCATGAGCGGTCGGCAAGCAGCCACTTCGTGATCGGCCTCAGCGGGGAAATCGTGCAGTGCATCCCGATCTCCGAGATCGCGTATGCCTCTAAAAACAGGAACAACGACACCATCTCCATCGAATGCTGCCACCCGGGGGACGACGGACAGTTCAACGAGTACACGTACTGGAGTCTGGTGGAGCTTTCTGCGTGGCTTTGCAAGAAATTTCACCTGAACCCGCAGGAAATACTGCGGCACTATGACGTAACCGAAAAACTCTGCCCGCTCTACTACGTCGAACATCCGGATGAATGGCAGACGCTAAAAGATACGATTGAACGCCGGATGTACGAGATATCCTGATAGAGTACACTGCCAGATGTGCGAAACTGTCCGAGGCAGTACATCGTGGAATGTACGAGATATCCTGAAAAAGTACATCGCCGGATGCCGGAAGCATGCGGAGGACATAAAAATTGGTAGAGTATTATATGTTCAGGCAGGAGGGGCAGCTGTTTCATGACCTGTATCTGTGCTATTGCGGATATGAGTCCTGCCCGCCGCTGTACTCGTTCGGGCCTGCGGTCAGGCCGAATTATCTGCTCCATGTGATCATGGACGGAAAGGGCATCTTTCGAACCGGGGATGACTTCTGGGAACTGGGAGCCGGAGACGGCTTTCTGATCAAGCCCGAGGCACAGACGTTCTACCGCGCAGACCGGCATCATCCCTGGTCCTATATCTGGGTCGGGTTCGACGGCCGGATCGCGCCGTCGTTGTGCGAGAGGCTTGGCCTCAGCGGGGGGCAGCTGACCTTTCACACCGGCAGGGGCAGCGAACTCAGAGAGATCGTCATGGAAATGCTGAAAGTCCGCACCTATTCTGCCGAGCGCGATTTCTATCTGGAGGAGCTGCTGTACCGCTTTTTTGCGACGATGCTGAAAGACATGGATCCTACGTCACCGTCCCGGCTCAGGAACCGCAACGATTATGTGCGGGAGGCGGAGAACTATATCGGGAACCATTTTCATGAGCACATACGGATCGATGAGATCGCGGACTATGTGGGCGTGAACCGAAGCTATTTATATACCTTGTTCATGAAGGAAACCGGGGCCGGGCCGCAGGAATACCTGAGAAATTTCAGGCTCAGCCGCGCGGCCGACATGCTCGGCAGGACGACCTGCCAGATTGAGGTTGTAGCCAGATCCTGCGGGTTTAATGATCCGAGGGCATTTTCAAAACTGTTTAAGGCGCGATTTAAAGAGACGCCTTCCGCCTACAGGAGACGCGAGCAGAAAAAAGTCTCCGAATAAAAAAAGAATCCTGCATCCAAGTATGAGACTCCGGCCGGGAAGGTCGGAGCTTTTCATTTCAGACAGGAACTATGACTCCGGCCGGGAAGGCCGGAGTTTTTGACTGAATCCAACAATTCTATAAGTTAAGCTAACATTCATACCTCATGGGAAACGATACGGACCGCTAGAATAAAACCAGAAGTCAACCTGAAAACAGACGGGATCAAACCCCTTTGTTACACAACCAACCTGAAAACAGACGGGATCAAACCCCTTTGTTACACAATCGTCTAAAGTCAAGGAGATCCGTCCATGAGTATTTTTGTTAACGAACAAAACGGAACATTCCATCTTCAGAACCACTTTGTCAGCTACATCATGGCTGTTCTTCCGAACGGCCACATCGGTCAGTTGTATTTCGGCAAGAAGATCCGGGACAGAGAGGACTTTTCCTATCTGCTGGAGGGATGCATACGGTCTCATTCGGCGCTTACGGGCTCGGATACCCGGCGGCTTTCCCTGGAGCACGTCCGCCAGGAATATCCTTTCGCGGGCGGAACCGATTATCGTCAGGGTGCTGTGCGGATCATGCAGGAAAATGGCAGCTGCCTGACGGATTTCGTGTTCCGGCGGTACGCTCTGACGGGCGGCAAGCCGGTTCTGGAAGGCCTGCCCGCTACCTATACGGAGGATGACGGAGAGGCGGAGACCCTGCATCTTTATCTTGAAGACGAGAAGGCGCACATGGAGCTTGAACTTCTGTACACCATTTTCCGCGACGAGGCGGTGATCGCCCGCTCCGCCCGCGTGCGCTATACGGGATCCGGATCCGTCCGCATTGAGAAAATGATGAGCCTCAATCTGGACCTTCCGGATGACCGCTACGACTGGATCCAGTTTTCCGGTTCGTGGGCGAGAGAGCGGTATCCGATGACGCATCCGCTGCATCAGGGCATCCAGTCGGTTGGCAGCATCCGGGGCAATTCCTCTCATCAGCACAATCCTTTTGTGATCCTGAAGAGACCGGACGCGACGGAAAACGCGGGAGAAGCGCTCGGATTTTCACTCCTTTACAGCGGCAATTTCCTGATCCAGGCGGAGACGGATACCTATGGGGTGACCCGCATGCAGGCCGGCATTCATCCGGAGTACTTTGCATGGAAGCTTGAAGAGGGAGAGTCCTTTCAGACACCGGAAGCCGTCCTTGCCTGGTCGGAAGAGGGGATGAACGGCCTCAGCCAGACGCTGCACAGATTGTATCAGCGGAGATTGTGCCGCGGCGAATGGCGCGAAAAAGCGCGTCCGATCCTCATCAATAACTGGGAAGCGACCTTCTTTGATTTCAATGAAGAAAAGCTGCTTCAGATCGCGCGGAAAGCGGCGTCGGCCGGAATCGAGATGTTCGTGCTGGACGACGGCTGGTTTGGCGCAAGAAGAAGCGACAATGCCGGCCTCGGAGACTGGTATCCGGCACAGGAGATCCTGCCGGAAGGGATCAAAGGCCTCTCGGAGAAGATCGAGGCGATGGGACTTAAGTTCGGCCTTTGGATTGAGCCGGAGATGGTCAATCCCGATTCGGATCTGTACCGCGCGCATCCGGACTGGATCCTCCGCGTGCCGGACAGGCAGGCTTCCCTGTCGCGAAATCAGTATGTGCTCGATTTCTCCAGACCGGAAGTGGTCGATCACATCCACGCGATGATCGCCGATATCCTGCGAAATGCGTCCATTTCCTACATCAAGTGGGATATGAACCGCAGCATCTCGGAATGCTACTCCGCCGTGCTTCCGGCGGACCGGCAGGGCGAGGTCTATCACAGGTACATCCTCGGCGTCTATGATCTGTATGAGCGCCTGATCGGAGAGTTCCCGCACATCCTGTTCGAATCCTGTGCGGGCGGCGGCGGCCGCTTCGACGCGGACATGCTCTACTATGCGCCTCAGGCCTGGGCCAGTGACGACACTGACGCCGCCGAGCGCATGAAGATCCAGTACGGCACCTCGTACGGCTATCCGATCAGCAGCATCGGCAGCCATGTGTCGGCCGTGCCGAATGACCAGGTGGGACGCATCACGCCGCTCAAAACAAGGGCGGAGGTCGCGTATTTCGGCACATACGGATATGAACTGGATCTGAATCTCCTCTCCGACGAGGAGTTTGAAGCGGTTAAGACATATACGGACTTCATGAAGGAGCACCGCGAACTGCTCCAGTTCGGGACCTTCTACCGGCTCCGGTCGCCATTTGAAGAAAATGAGATGGCCTGGATGGTGGTGAGCAAAGACAAGAAAGAAGCCATTGCCGGCCTCTACAGGACGCTCAATGTGCCGAATGAATCATTTTCCAGACTGTATCTGACCGGCCTTGATCCGGATCTCAGCTATGAAGTGGAAGGCTACGGGCGCCATTTCGGAGATGAACTGATGAATGTGGGAATCGTGACCAGCACCGTGATGTCCGGGAAACAGAATGGATCCGTCTGCCGCGCGGCGGACTTTACATCCGAGCTGTTTATTGTTCATGCGGGGTGAGAAATGGGTCTGATCAATCTCAGGGAAAACGGCGCATTTGCAAGCTTTGAGAATATCTCGATGATGCAGGATATCACGTCCGTGACCCCGATCACACTGGATTTCTGCGGAAGTGAACAGTGCGCGCCGGGATTTGGATACGGTCCTGCGGTCCGCCCGGTCTATATCCTTCATGTCATCGTGTCCGGCTGCGGCATCCTGAAAACCGCCGGTGAGACGTTTTCGCTGAAAAAAGGACAGGCTTTCCTGATTTATCCGGGGGAGGAAAATTACTACGAAGCGGACAGGGAAAGGCCATGGCGGTATATGTGGATCGGGTTTCACGGATTCCATGCCGAGGAAATGATGCGCCGCGCGGGTTTCTCCCATGACTGCCCGGTGATCCGCTGTCATGAGCTGGATCGGATCGTGGAATGTATGGAAGCCATGCTGCGCATGAGCGATCTCACATATGTCAAGGAACTGTCCCGCATGAGCGAACTTTACGCGCTCCTGTCCATCCTGTCCTCGGACAATCCGGGCGAAGAGAGGGCGAACAGGCAGGGGGACCTGAACCATCAGTATGTTCAGACCGCCGTCAATCTTTTGACAAGCTCATACGGCACGCCGATCCGCGTGGCGGATGTGGCGAAAACCATCGGGATCAGCCGGAACTATCTGGACTCGGTCTTTAAGCGTGAGATGGGTGTGTCGCCGAAGGAATTCCTCATGAACTTCCGCATGGAAAAAGCGACGGCCCTGCTGGCTCAGACGGACAACCCCATCGGAGTGATCGCCTCCGAGGTTGGGTACAGCGATCCGATGACATTTTCAAAAATATTCCGGGCACGCTTCGGCATGAGCCCTTCCTCATTCAGGGAAGCGAGCAGGAAAGAACATGAAATCAGAACATGAAATCATGAGATAAAAGAGAGCATTCAAGGAGCCGTCCGCGGCTCCTTGTTGTTTTGGTCTGATAGGAAATACCTCCGGATTTCATATACGTCAAAAAGCACTCTGTGCAGGCTTTCCTGCGTCAAAAAGCACTCTGTGCAGGCTTTCCTGCTTTGTTCAAAGGACGTGTCCGTGTTGTGCAAAATGCCTGTGCGCAGCCGGAATGCTTTTATGCAAAAAGTAAGATGAGAGCCGGTTTTGGAACGGACGTATGTGCGGAATAAATAGAAAAAAATGCGTTTTGCCATATAGACCGTACACTATTCCATGTTTTGAAAAATGCACGGGCTATACAATAAATAAGTAACTCCGGTAACGGAAAGGTGCGCATATTTTCAGGCGTATCAAAAGAGGATGGACAGTAGGAGGATCAATATGAAAGGTAGGAAAATCTTAGCAGCGGCGATCACGCTCGGCATGACGGCAGGGGTTATCTTCGGAGCTTCGGTCAACGCTTCGGCAGATTACTCTGTCAGCGAGCTCCAGGTCAACATCTGGGACAACAATCAGCGTGAAGGCCTTCAGCAAATCGCGGATGAGTGGACCAAGGAGTCCGGTGTCAAGGTCCAGATCAATGTCGTGGACTGGGACAACTACTGGACACTGCTCGAGGCAGGCGCTTCCGGCGGACAGATGCCGGACGTGTTCTGGATGCATTCCAATACGGCACAGCTTTATATGGAAAATGATCTGCTTCTGAATCTTGACGACTATATCGCAGCTGATGACGCCATCGATCTGTCCAAGTATTATGAAGGCGTCGTACAGCTCTACAACAGCAACGGCGTTCAGTACGCGCTTCCGAAGGACCACGATACGATCGCCCTTCTTTACAACAAGGCTATCTTTGACAAGTACGGCGTGGAATATCCCACGGACGACTGGACATGGGAAGATATGCTCGCAGCAGCCAAGACGATCACGGAAGCCGGCGCTGCAGACGGCATTTACGGCTACGCGATCAACACATCCAATAACCAGGACGGCTGGTACAACATCATCTACGATTACGGCGCACAGGTCATCACAGACGACCACAAGGGCACGACGATCGGCTCCGATGAAGGCAAGGCAGCCATGGAAATGATGCGCCAGCTTCTTGAGGTGGGCGCTCCCCAGACGACCGTTGCTGAAACAGGTACAGATTCTCTGTTCCAGTCCGGCTTGACGGCGATGATCACACAGGGCTCCTGGATGATCAACTCCTTCTATACAAGTGAAAATGCATCCGATTACGCATGGGCGATGCTTCCGTATCACGATGCCAACGGCAACGGAGCATGCGATGAAGGCGAACGCTACAGCGCTTACAACGGACTTGGCTGGGCTGCTTCCTACAACACAGCGGATCCGGATGCGGCGTACAGCCTGATCTCCTGGTTCTGCTCTGAAGAACAGCAGAAGAAGCAGGCCGAACTCGGCGTCACGATGGGCGGCATGAAGGGCGTGTCTGAAGACTTCGCCAATGCATTCCCGGGCATGGACGTTTCCGCGTTCACGCGCGCTGAAGAGGAAGGCGATCTGTTCTTCCGTCCGTACACACGCAACACGACCGTCTGGGAAGACGCTCTGCAGCAGGCCGGTGCGTTCCTTGATCCGTGGCAGAATCCGTCTGATCCGGAACTCATGGCTCAGGCATGCGACAACGCACAGACCATCATTGAAAACGCGATTGCGAACGAATAAAGGGCAGGAATGCTTATGAAAAAAATGACGCCAACCGAAAAAAGTGAGGCGAAGTGGGGGCTGCTGTTTGTAGCCCCGACGATCATCGGCCTCCTGGTACTGAATCTGTACCCGATTGTCAACACCATTTACCAGTCTTTCTGCAAGACCGGCGACTTCGGACGGGGCAATACTTTTGTAGGATTTGCTAATTATCAGAAGGTGCTTACGTCGCCTGAAACCTGGCAGGCACTCTGGAACACAGTGAAATATGCTCTGATCGAGGTGCCCTTCGGTGTTGTCATCGCACTCATCCTTGCTGTTCTCCTGAACAAGAAGATCGGCGGACGATCCGTGTACCGTACGATCTTCTTCCTCCCGATGGTCTGCGCGCCCGCAGCTGTCGCGATGGTCTGGAAATGGCTCTATAACACACAGTTCGGTCTTCTGAACAATGTGTTCCACACGAAAGTAGCCTGGATCTCGGATCCGAAGATCGCCTGGATCTCGATCGGCGCGATCGGCGTCTGGTCCATCATCGGCTACAACATGGTACTTTTTATCGGCGGTCTGCAGGAAATCCCGGGCGATTACTACGAAGCGGCTGATATCGACGGAGCGAGCGGTCTGCGCCAGTTCTTCTCGATCACGGTCCCGCTTCTCAGCCCGACGACTTTCTTCATCGTACAGACCCGTATCATCGGCGCGCTGACGATCTTCGACCTCATGTTCATGGTTATGGACAAGACGAACGTGGCGCTGCCGAAAGTGCAGTCCATCGTGTATCTGTTCTATCAGTATGCGTTTACAAACGGCAACAAGGGCTACGGCGCAACGCTTGTCGTGGTGCTGCTCGTCTTCATCATGCTGCTGACCTGGATTCTCCAGCAGGCTGAGAAGAAGCTTGTCTATCACAACTGAAAGGGGGCACAGTGATACATGGATGGAGCTGAACAGAGAGCCAGAACCAGAAAGATTCTGACTCATATCGTACTCATTATCATGGCATTCATCATGCTGGTGCCATTTGCCTGGATGATCCTGACGGCCCTTAAGACCACGCAGGAATCCATCTCGGTCAACCCGTTCTATATCCTGCCGCACGACGGCTGGCATTGGGACAACTTCGCGACAGTCTGGAAGAGCTACAATTTCATCATTCTTTATAAGAACACGCTTCTTATGATTTTCTTCCGTGTCGTATGTGCATGCCTGACGGCGACAATGGCCGGCTACGCGTTCGGGAGGCTGAATTTCCCGTTCAAGAAGCTGCTGTTTTCGCTGGTACTCATCCAGATGATGGTGCCCGGGCAGATCTTCATCATCCCGCAGTACCTGATGGTCTCGAAGATGAATATGCTGAACACCACGTTCGGCCTCGTCTTCCCCGGCCTTGTGACCGCATTTGGCACCTATCTGCTGAAGACCGGCTACGAGGGCCTTCCCAAAGACCTCGAGGAAGCGGCGATGATCGACGGCTGCAACGTCGGACAGCGGTTCCTGCACATCATGATGCCGCTGACGCGCAGCTCGATGATTTCACTTGGTATCTTCACGGCCGTGTTTGCGTTCAAAGACCTGATGTGGCCGATGATCGTCTGCACCAACGCCAATACGACGACGCTGTCAGCCGGCCTCGCGAAGATGCAGGGCCAGTACGGCAGTGAGTACCCGACGATGATGGCAGCCGCGACGCTTGCGGTTCTGCCGATGGTGATTATCTACGTGATCTTCCAGAAGCAGTTTGTCGAAGGTATCGCAACCTCCGGCGGAAAGCTTTAAGGAAATCCTTCCCC
>CACXFK010000154.1 GCA_902766945.1 uncultured Lachnospiraceae bacterium
AGAAACGTATTGATCGTGTGCGTGCCGAGTGCGACGATCCCGAGTCCGACAAACAGGACGGCCAGAACCGTAAACACCATCAGCATCACGGAAACGGCTTTATTCATCCTGGCCAGCATAAGCGGACTGGTATTCAGCACGGTGCCGCCAATCCTGAAGCCGGACCGCTCTTCGTTCAGACCGCTGTCCTCTCTGGCTTCCAGCCAGGACATCGCCATAATCTCCGGGTCTCCCAGTTCATCGATCACGGCTCTGGCGTCCAGGATATCCGGTTCCTTGCCGCCTGCATGATCCCGAACCAAATCGAGGAGCATCTCCGTGATCTCGTGCTCCGCTTCAGCCCGGTCGCGTGAAGGAAGAAATGATGACACTTCACGCGCATATCTCTCCACTTTTCTGTTAATTACCATCATATATTCCCTATATAGAAAAAATCATCAAGATTTTGTGCGTCATAAAGAAAACAGGCCTAAATCCTGTATTTATTATAAAATGCTTAAAATCCATGTCAAGAGTCAAAGCAAAAAAGTCACAGAACCATTCCCTTTATAAAGATCTCAAGACCGATCCCGATCAGGATCACCCCGCCCAGGACCTGCGCTCTTCCGGACAGATGCGCGCCGAACTTCTTTCCCGCCATAAGGCCGCCCATGCAGATGGCAAATGTCACCGCCGCAATAAGCACCGCGCAGAAAACCGCCATGCCTGCGTGGTAGGAAGCGATTGTAAAGCCGGCCGAAAGCGCGTCGATGGACGTCGCGATGCCCTGCACGATGAGTGCAGAGGCCGTAAGGGGTTTCGTCTCTCCGGCCCCGCCCCCGCGGAGGCCCTCATAGAGCATAGTGCCGCCTATATAAAGAAGGAGGGCAAGCGCGATATACGGGATCCAATTTTCAAATGCCGAGAAAACCGACACGATCGTGCGGACAAAAAGCCATCCGGCGAGCGGCATGGCAAACTGAAAGCCGGCATAACATCCCGCAATCAGGAACATTTTCCGCCGGCTCATCCGGGGTTCCATGAGCCCGTTCGCGACGGACACGGAAAACGCGTCCATCGCAAGCCCGGCCCCGAGTAATAAGCTGTTCAGTATAAATAGTATCATCTCATTAACCGCCCCCGCCGCCTGTCAGAACGCCCCGTACGACTGGCCGTTCTCAAGCGTCACGCCCTTTGCGGCCGCCAGTTCCGAGACCGTCACCAGTTTGAAGCCCATCTCCTGCAGCTTGGGAATCAGTTCCCTAGATGCGTTCAGTGTGGCCTCATAGATCTCGTGCATGAGAATAATGTCGCCGTCGCTGACATTATTGACGACCGTGTCGTAGGTCTGCTGCGCATTTTTCGTCTCCCAGTCAAGCGTATCCAGATTCCAGAGAATTGAATACATCCCGAGGCTGTTTGCGAAGACGTCGTCATTGATCCCGCCGCCCGGTGCCCGGAAGAGCTCAATTTGATGGCCGGTGATCTCTTCGATCGCGTCGTTTGTCTTCTGGAACTCCTCGCGGATCTCATCCCCGCTCAGGTGGGTCAGGGTCTTGTGATCCCAGCTGTGGTTGCCCTGCTCCATGCCCATCTCGTACTCGCGCAGGACGGCCGACGGATACTTCCCGACCTCGCTGCCGATCATGAAGAAGGTCGCTTTCGCGTCGTACTCGCTGAGCAGATCCAGGAGGTCATTGGTGTAGTAGCCGGGACCGTCGTCGTAGGTCAGGGCCACCATGCCCGCGCGTCCGGGCGTCAGGTCAAGCGTTTTGGACGGATCATTGATCCCGTTCTCATCAAAGAAATACTTCTTTCCTTCGATCACCAGCTCACCGGTCACCGCTTTCCCGTCTTCCGGCGAGAAATAATACTGAATATCGCCGTCGTTCTGCCAGCCCGTCAGCATCACCCCGTCAAAACCGAAGCAGTACATGGCGCCGTCGATCTCCATGAATCCGGTGGCCATGGTTCCGTCCGGAAGAATATAAAAAATACCGTCCGACGTCGTTCTCCACTCGGCCACAGCCGGCGTCTCCGTCACCGGCGGTTCCGTCGGTACCTCTTCCGTGCTCTCGGGAGCCTCCTCTACAGACACGATCCCGTCCACATCGGATACGGCGGATACGCTCTCCTCTTCATTCCGGCCACCGGTATGATTCCGGATCACGCCCTGCGCGCCGTAAAGCAGAAGACTCACGGCACATACTCCGGCCCCTGCCGCAATCCGCCGGATGCGTTTCTTCTGTTTTCTTTTGCGGATCAGCTGATCCCTTGTCATAGTAAAAGAATTCCCCTTTCTTACGGGATGCGGCACTCCCCTTTTGTCCGCAGCCCGGCTACCATCATATCACGATCCGTCTTTTCGTGCATCATAAGGATCCTGCACAGGATCAGTTTATATTCAGATAGACGTCCTCTCTCTGGTGAAATCCGCCTTCGACAATCACCTCATCCATATTGTCTTTTGTCACGGCCACCGGCATAAGCGGATAATACGGCACTTCTTCCGACCCGTCATCGATTGTGTCCGGCGCGTACAAGGCGCTCGAGGGATCCGTCACGCTCTCCCCCTTCGCAAGGGCCACCGCGAACTCGGCTGCCTTCTGGGCCTCCTCGTCGACCGATTTGTAAACCGTCATCGTCTGCGTGCCCTCGACAATTCTCTGGCAGGCGGAGAGTTCCGCATCCTGGGCGACAACGGGGATCTCACCGGCAAGCCTTTTTTCGGTCAGCGCTTTGATCGCCTGGCCGGCCAGATCGTCATTGCCGCACATGATCCCGTCCACTTCTCCCCCGCTCTCGTCGAGACCGCTGTTCACGGCGTCAAAGGCCAGTTCGGCCAGCCAGTTTTCGCAGTTTGTCGAATAGACCACTTCAATTCCGGTATCCCGTATGGCTTCATCAAAGCCTTCCCGGACCAGCCGGACGTTGTTGTCGCTCGAAGAGCCCTCGATCCGGAAGATCTTCCCTCCGTCCGGGAGCGCTTCCGCAAGCGCCTGTCCCATCAGCGTGCCGACCATCACATTGTCAAATGAGATATACAGGTCGCACCCGGCATTCCGGATCAGCCGGTCATAACAGATCACCTTGATGCCGGCCTGTTTAGCCCGCCGGATCACGTCCGCGAGCGCGTCGCCGTCGATCGCAATGACGGCGATCACGTCCATCTTTTTTTCGATCAGGTACTCGATCTGCGCGATCTGTTCCCCGACTTCCCCGTTTGCGTTCTGGACATTGACGTCGGCGCCGAGACGCTGGGCTGTTGATACGAACACATCCCGGTCCCGCAGCCACCGCTCGATGACAAACGAGTCAAAGGAAATCCCGATGCGGATCGCCTCGGTTTTCTCTGTCCCCTGAGAGGTGTTTTCCCCTCCTTCAGGCGCGCTTCCGCCGCTGCAGCCGCTCAAAAGAAGCAGCGCGACAGCAAACGCCGCGGTCAGGCGGAGCCATACAAAGGTCCGATTTGCTTCATTCCTCTTACTCCTCATCACGGTCGCTCCGCTCCTCTCTTTTGCCCGTCATCCTGCGGCTTCCCCCAGTGCCCGTGCGCCCCGCTCTGCCAGAGCGTCTCTCT
>CACXFK010000155.1 GCA_902766945.1 uncultured Lachnospiraceae bacterium
CAGCGGTGGAGCACCACCTTGCCAAGGTGGGGGTCGCGGGTTCGATCCCCGTCTCGCGCTCGAGGGAGGGTTCCGGATTTGCCTTTAGATGGCAGGTTCGGGGCTTTTCTTTTTATGCCTGATCCGGAGCAATCCGGAAACGCGTTTCGCAAATGCACAGAGAACCGGGGCGGGCCTTGCGGCCGGCCCTTTTTCTTTTGTCAAAAATGAACAAAAACAAAGGTTGAATTTTGTGCCTGGGCGTGACCGAATTTGACCGTTTACTGAATTGACAGCGAAAACGCTCTGTGGTAACATAAAGAAAACGAGCAAAAACAATCAAAAACAGTCAAAGACAAACATCTGACGAGGCATACGATATGCTGGCGGAAGAACGCTGGGGAGTGATTCTCTCCATTCTTGACAAACAGAAGACGGTAACCGTGCCCGAGCTGACGGAGCTGCTGCACACATCCGAGTCCACAATCCGGCGGGATCTGGTCCAGCTGGACCGGATGAAGAAGCTGAACAAAGTACACGGCGGCGCGACCTGCATCGATACACAGTATGTGATGACCGATCAGACCGTGACGGAGAAGGCGCTTCTGATGAACCGCGAGAAACAATTGATCGGAGGGTATGCGGCCTCACTCATCAGGCCCGGCGATTTCGTCTATATTGACGCCGGTACGACGACGGATCGTCTGGTCGATGCGGTTTCTGTCAGTGACGCGGTCTATATGACCAATTCGATCGCACATGCGAGAAAGCTTGCGAATAAGGGCATGCGCGTGATGATGCCGGGCGGTGAGATCAAAAATTCGACGGAAGCGCTGGTCGGCGCGGACACGGTGGAGGCGATCTGCCGGTTTCACTTTACGATTGGCTTCTTCGGAGCAAACGGCGTCAGTGAGAAGACGGGGTTTACGACTCCGGAGACCGGCGAAGCGATGGTCAAGCAGAGGGCCCTGGAGCACACGAAGGCACCCTATGTGCTCGCGGACAGCAGCAAGTTCGTGAAGGTGTCGCCGGTGACATTTGCCCCGTTTGACGCGGCGCAGATCATCACCGACCGGATCAGGGATAAGAAGTATCAAAAATATAAACATATCACGGAGGTGGACACATGATCTACACAGTCACTTTCAATCCGTCCCTGGACTATATCGTCCGGGTGGAGAACTTCAGGGCCGGGCAGATCAACCGGACGTATTATGAGAACATCCTTCCCGGCGGGAAGGGCATCAACGTCTCGATCGTTCTGAAGAATCTGGGTCATGACAGCACGGCGCTCGGGTTCATGGCCGGGTTTACGGGCCGTGAGATCAGCGCCCGCCTTAAGGAATTCGGCGTCGCATCGGATTTCATCGAGGTGAAGGAGGGGATGTCCCGCATCAATCTGAAGATGAAATCGGATGAAGAGACCGAAATCAACGGACAGGGACCGAATATCACGGACGCCGACATCGAGGCCCTCTACGCCAGGCTGGACAGCCTGAAGGCGGGAGACCTGCTCGTCATCTCGGGCTCCGTTCCGAACACGCTGCCGGGCGATATGTACGAGCGCATCATGAGCCGGCTCGAAGGGCGCGGCATCGATATCGTGGTCGACGCGGAAAAGGACCTGCTTGTCAACGTCCTGAAATATCACCCCTTCCTGATCAAGCCGAACAATCACGAGCTCGGCGCGATCTACGGCGTAGAGCTGAAGAAGCAGGATGAAGTGATCCCGTACGCGAAGAAGCTGCAGGAGGAAGGCGCGAGGAACGTGCTGATCTCGATGGCGGGAGAAGGCGCCGTATTTATCTCCGAAAACGGAGAGGTGCTGAAGAGCGCGGCCCCGAAGGGCAAGGTCGTCAATTCCGTCGGTGCCGGCGATTCGATGGTGGCCGGATTCCTGACCGGTTACATGGAACATGACGGCGACTGCGAAAAGGCGTTCAAGATGGGACTTTGCACGGGTTCCGCAAGCGCGTTCTCACCGGATCTGGCGACACGTCCCGAAGTCGAAGCGCTGCTTAAGACGATCTGAGGGCAATCTGAAAATGTCTCTGATGGGGGATTCCCTTGCGGATGGCATGTCGGGATCCCGTTATCATAGAAAAACTGTTACACCATTTTAAAGTACAAGGAGAGAAACGGATGAAAATCAGTGATTTACTGCAGGTGCAGGGCATCAAGCTCGGCAGCTCCGCTTCAGGCAAGATGGATGCGATCGACCAGCTTATTGCGCTTCAGGATGCATCGGGAAACATCTCGGATATCGCGAAGTACAAAGAAGCCATCCTGGCCCGTGAGGCTGAGAGCACAACGGCTATGGGAGAGGGAATCGCGATTCCCCACGCAAAGACAGACGCAGTCAGGCGCCCGGGTCTTGCGGCTATGACCGTAGAGGGCGGCGTTGATTATGACGCGCCGGACGGCGAACCGTCCGATCTGTTCTTCATGATCGCGGCTCCCAATACCAAGGAAAATGTGCACCTTGAGGTACTGTCCCGCCTGGCGACCATGCTGATGGACGAGCAGTTTGTGGCGGATCTTCGCGCGGCGAAGACCCCGCAGGATTTCCTCGCTGTCATTGACCGCGCGGAAGCGGACAAGGTCGCCGAGGAAGAGAAGAAAGCCGCGGCGGCTGCTTCCGGAGCCAACGGCCTGCCGGATATCCTTGCGATCACGGCCTGCCCGACCGGTATCGCCCATACCTATATGGCAGCGGAAAACCTTGAGAAGAAGGCGAAGGAGATGGGCGTCACGCTGAAGGCGGAGACGCAGGGATCGGTCGGCGCCAAAAACGTGCTGACGGCGGAAGAGATCGCTCATGCCAAGGGCATCATCATCGCGGCGGACAAGACCATCGACCTCGGCCGCTTCGCAGGCAAGCAGGTGTATCAGTGCTCCGTCTCCAAGGGCATCAACGAGCCGGAAGTCCTGATCAAAAAGATCCTTGACAATGAAGCTCCGGTTCTTGACGGAACCGTGAAGGCGTCAGCCGGCGCGGCCGAAGCGGAGAGCGTCGGACACACGATCTACAAGAACCTGATGAACGGCGTATCGCACATGCTTCCGTTCGTCGTAGGCGGCGGTATCCTGATCGCGATCGCGTTCCTTCTGGATGGCGCTGCGGCAGGCCAGGCGGACTTCGGTTCCCATGCACCGATCGCTCATTTCTTTAAGTCAATCGGTGATACGGCGTTCGGATTCATGCTTCCGATTCTCGCCGGCTACATCGCGATGTCGATCGCGGACCGTCCCGGCCTTGCAGTCGGCTTCGTAGGCGGTTCTCTGGCAAATCTGGGCTATTCCTGGGGCTGGCTTGGCGGCGGCGCAGCAGTCGGCGGCGGCTTCCTCGGCGCACTCGCAGCCGGCTTTATCGGCGGTTACCTGACCAAAGGACTCGAGAAGCTCTGTGACAACCTGCCTGATTCTCTGGAAGGCATCAAGCCGGTCCTTCTGTACCCGCTTCTCGGAATCCTGTGCATCGGCCTTGTGATGTTCACGATCAACCCGATCTTCGCAGCGATCAATACCGGCATGACCAACGTGCTGGAGGGCATGGGCACGTCCAACCTCGTCCTTCTCGGCGCAATCGTCGGCGGCATGATGTCGATCGACATGGGCGGCCCGTTCAACAAGGCATCGTATGTGTTCGGCACCGCCATGCTGGCTGCCGGAACGGAAGCAGGCAAGACGATCATGGCGTCCGTTATGGTCGGCGGCATGGTTCCTCCGATCGTCATCGCTCTGTCTACGCTGGTCTTTAAGAACCGCTGGTCCGAGGCGGACCGCAAGGCCGGCATCGTCAACTGGATCATGGGCCTGTCCTTCATCTCCGAAGGCGCGATCCCGTATGCGGCAGCAGATCCCGGACGCGTCATCCCGTCCTGCATCATCGGCTCCGCCGTCGCAGGCGCGCTGTCAGCGGCCTTCAAGTGCACATCCCCGGCTCCGCACGGCGGATTCTGGGTGATCGCGATCATCGGCAATCCGGTTATGTATTTCGCAGCTCTCGCGATCGGCTCGATCGTCGGCTGTCTGATCCTCTCCCTGCTTAAGAAGCCGCTGTCTCCGGAAGAAAGCGGACTTGCAAAGTAAACGGCAAGGATATCTTTACATATACGGATCAGGAAAAATATGCTATAATATCTGGCAGTGTTATGAGCCGGAACTGCTTTCACATTTCCTGCAGAAGCAGTTCCGGTATGAGATGCGGAACTTAGCAACCGAGCCACTATGAAAAGGAGTTACACTCATGAAAGAATTCAGCTATACGATCAAAGACGCAGAAGGCATCCATGCAAGACCGGCCGGCGAGCTTGTCAAGCTTGCCAAGAGTTTTGCCCCGGCGACTGTTACGATCAGCAAGGGTGAGAAGAGCGGAAACGCGTCCAAGATTTTTGCAGTGATGGGCCTTGGCGCGAAGCAGGGCGAAACCGTTACCTTCAGGATCGAAGGCGAGAACGAAGAGGCGGCCGCGGCTGAACTCGAGAAGTTCATGAATGAAAATCTGTAATCGGTAAGCTCCATATGAGACAAAAACAGGTCCGCCAGATGCTTGCATCGAAGGCGGACCTGTTTTATGAT
This sequence comes from uncultured Lachnospiraceae bacterium, assembly GCA_902766945.1. Classification (GTDB taxonomy): domain Bacteria; phylum Bacillota; class Clostridia; order Lachnospirales; family Lachnospiraceae; genus Chordicoccus. Next base: position 4,561 of record CACXFK010000155.1, read on the forward strand.
TACATAGGAAATTCTGTCGGATTTCCTGTACAGCAAAACGCTCCGCGGTGCTCCGGCATCCGCAGGGGGCGTTCGCCGGCGGGTTTATTTTGAATGATGATTGCGGAGGATGAATATGGCAAAGCAGATCACTACCTTTATTCCGAACATTCCCGGTGCGCTCGCATCTTTCTGCCGCATCCTGAAGATGCACGGGATCGACATGCGCGCGATGAATGTCGGAGACGCGATGGAGTTCGGCATTGTCCGTGTAATTGCAAGCGACACGGATAAAGCGGTTCAGGTCCTTACGAAGGAGCACTTTGTGTGCCAGGTGGAGGACGTGATCGTGATCGAAGTGGCCGACCAGCCGGGTGCGCTTGTGGACCTGCTTACCGCGCTCGGTGAGGCGGACGTCAACCTTGACTATACGTACGCGCTGTTTTCCCGTCACGAGGCAACCGCGGGATTCGTCATCAAAACGGATAACCGGGAGGGGGCTTTGAAAGCGCTTAAAAGTGCGGGCATCCGCACGATCCCGGATGAGGAACTGTAAGATAATAGGCTGATCCCTGAGGCCGTCGCTTACGGCATGAGTGTGCCGGAGGACGGCTCTTTTTATGCCGGCGGATCCGGCTTTTATGCCGGAGGACGGCTCTTCTTATACCGGCGGATCCGGCTTTTTATGGTAAGGAGAGCGGATTTCGTTTTATTTCACACCGCTTACACATTTGCGGGATAGAGTAAAGGCCATAGTAAGTTGCCGGGAGGAAAAACAGTGATTGAAGTCAGGCATCTGACCAAGCGGTACGGGGATCATCTGGCGGTAGACGATCTCAGCTTCGTCGTGGAGGACGGGACCATCTGCGGCTTTCTCGGCCCGAACGGCGCCGGGAAGTCCACGACGATGAACATCATGACCGGCTGTCTGTCCCCTTCGGAAGGGGACGTCCTGATCAACGGGCATGATATACTGGATGATCCGGAAGGGGCGAAGAGGACGATCGGCTATCTGCCCGAGAATCCCCCTGTCTATCCGGATATGACGGTGTATGAGTATCTGACGTTTGTGGCCGAGCTGAAAAAGGTGCCCGCGAAAGAGCGGGAGGCGCAGATCGAGACGGTCATCGCCGACCTGGGACTCGATCCGGTGTGTGACCGCCTGATCCGGAACCTGTCAAAGGGGTACCGGCAGCGCACCGGCTTTGCGCAGGCGCTCATCGGAAATCCGGAGACGCTCATACTGGATGAGCCGACGGCGGGGCTTGACCCGAAGCAGATCATCGAAACCCGCTCGCTGATCCGGGAACTCGGGAAGACGCATACGGTGATTCTCAGTTCCCACATATTGAGCGAGGTGGCCGAGGTCTGCAGCAAAGTGCTGATCATCTCGGAAGGCCGCCTTCTGGCCGCGGATACGCCGGAAAATCTGGCTAAGGCGAGACACCGCACAGAGCTGGTCGTGACCGCGGAAGGAGCGGAGGAGGATGTGCTGCGCGCACTTGATCCGTTTGCCGGAGAGGGACGGAGCGGGATCCTTGATCTGACCCGTGAATCGGAAGGGACGATCCGGGTGCGGCTGGCCCAACCCGCCGGAGAGGACATCCGCGGACAGATCAGCCGGGCTCTCTTTGAGGCCGGCTGCCCGGTTGTCGAACTGAGAGAGGAAAAAGAGCAGCTGGAGGAGATTTTCCTTGAGCTGACGGAGACGGGAAGCATAAAAGAAGAGGTCTGAGGGAGCGGAGCAGGGAGATACATGAGATGAGAGCCATTTACAAAAAAGAACTGCGAAGCTGTTTCACCAATATGACCGGCGCCGTCGCCGTCGCCGTGATGCTGCTCGTGTTCGGACTGATGTTCCGCTATTATAATCTTTACAACGGGGTGCTGACCTTTCACTATGCGGTCAGCAATTCCGCGCTCGTCTTTTATATTGCGGTTCCCGTTCTGACGATGCGGACGTTTGCGGACGAGAAACGCCTCAAGACGGACCAGCTCCTCTTTTCGGCGCCGGTTACGCTGCGCTCGGTCGTGCTCGGAAAGTATCTTGCGCTGGTCACGGTGTTCGCCGTTCCGGTCGCGGTGATGAGTCTGTACCCGCTGATCATGCGGGCACTCGGGGAAGAGACGCTCCTGTGGGATTATACCTGCATACTGGCCTTCTTCCTGATGGGCTGCGCGTATCTGTCGGTCGGCATGTTCATCTCGAGCTGCACGGAGAGCGCGGTGATCGCGGCCATGCTCTCGGTCGTCTTTATTTTTGCGACCCAGATGCTGAGCAGCGTCTTCACGATGATCAGTGCCTCGGCACTGACGGCGCTGCTCTTTCTCATCATTCTTGCGGCCTTTGCGGCTCTTATTGTTTACCTGATGACAAAGTATGCCGTCCTTGGCATCGCCGCGTTTGCCGTGCTTGCCTGTGTGTGCGCCGCGGCTTATTTCCTCAGGCCGGACTGGTTCAGCGGGCGCACGGAGTCCGTTCTCCGGGTGCTGGATTTCAGCACGCATTTTTCTGATTTCGCGGGGGGCGTATTCAGCGTGCCCAATCTGCTTTTCTTTGTGACCTATATGGCGGCGGGCGTCATTCTGACCGTACAGTCGCTGGACAGACGGCGCTGGAGCTGAAGAGGGAGGACCGGATTTATGAAAATAAAAAAAGAACAGGCCTGCCATCCGCGCTCCAGGCGGTATCTGGCAAACGGAACCTATTCCATCGCGGTCACCATGCTCGCTTTTGCGGCCCTCATCCTTGTCAATCTGATTGCGGGTGCACTGCCATCCGCCTGGACGACGTTTGATGTGACAGGGCAGAAACTGTTTTCGGTGAGTGAGACGACGAAAGGCGTGCTCGACGCGCTGACAGACGAAGTGACGCTGCATCTCATCACGGAGGCCGGACAGGAGGACGAGGCGGTCAGCAAACTGGTCGAAGCGTATGCGGCCGCGTCGCCGAAGATCAAAGTGAACCGGGTCGACGCGGTGAGAAATCCGACCTTCGCCTCACAGTACTCGGAGGAGACCGTCCCGCTGAACAGCGTCATCGCGGTGTGCGGTGACCGGAGCCATATCGCCTCGTATGACCGGTTCTATGTATACGATGAGTACGGGTACTACAACGGAACGCCTTCCCACTGGGATGCCGAAGGGCAGATCACAAGCGCGATCGCCCGGGTATCTGTTGCGGAAGAAGCGAAAGTATATTATACGACCGGGCACGACGAGATGACGATGGGCAGTGAGATGACGGATTCTCTGGAGAAAGCGGGGATCTCGTCCGAACCGGTCAATCTGCTCAGCTCATCACTTCCGGCAGACTGCGATGCGCTGATCATCTTTTCACCGGCACAGGATTTCACGGATGAGGAAGTCGGGAAAGTGACCGCCTATCTGGAGGAGGGAGGCCGCCTGCTGCTCATGACGATGTCGGACAGCGTGACCGGTTCTGCCACACCGCATCTGGATTCCATCATGGCCGGGTACGGCGTGACGCGGAGAGGCGGTCTCGTGATGGAACAGGACGCGTCCGCCTACGTGCAGGCGCCGTACCTTGTCCTGCCGTCGCTCGGAACGTCCGAGGTGACGGACGGACTTTCCAACCAGAATATCGTCTGCGCGCTTCCGGAAGCTCTGGAGGTGGGCGATACCGACGAGGCGGTCTACACCGTCACGAACATTCTCCTGTCAAGCGAGGATGCCTATCTGAAGGAAGACGCCATGGCTTCGGTGGAAAAGACGCCGGACGATGAGAGCGGCCGGTTCGTATTTGCGGTGGCGGTCGAACAGACGCTCTCCGCGGACAGTACGGGCGAGCCGGACCTGCCGACGGATCTGGCGTTTGACGAGGACGGGACGGAGACGGAACGGGAGTCCGAATCGAAGACGGAAGAGGCGGAGAGCGGCTCCGGACAGGAAGACGTCACAGAAGATGTCACGGAAGACGGGACAAAGGGAATCACCCGCATCCTGTATTATTCGACGCCCTGCCTGTTCAGCGCATCGGCGCTCTCGACCCTGATCCAGCAGTCCACGGCTCTGCCGGAGGGCAATACGGCGCTTTTTGCGAAGTCCATCGCCTATCTGACGGATCAGGAGCAGGCCGTTTCGGTCAATCCGAAGTCACTCGGCGTGCCGCAGACGGTCATCGATATGGGGGCCCAGTCCGTCATCGGAAATCTGCTGATGTTTGCACTGCCGGCTTTGACGCTTGCAGCCGGGTTCATCGTGTTCAGGCGGCGAAGGAGGAGATAGAAGTTGAAGAAAAGCGTAAAGGCGGCGAAACTGCTGATCGGAGCCGCCGTTGTGGCCGTTCTTGCCCTGGGGCTCATGCTTGCCCGGCATATGACCGCGCGGTATGAAGAAGCGGGGCAGCCGGAACTTCTCCTTCCCCTGACGGCGGACCGGATCGCTGCGGTCCGGTACCGCAGCGGGAACGGCACGGAAGTGTCTTTTAAAAGGGAGGACGGCGTCTGGACCGCTGCGGACGATGACGAGGGCCTGTATGCCTCCGGCGTCGACCAGACCGAAGCGGGCGCTCTCGCGGCGTCCCTGACCGGCGTTCGGCTCGAGCATACCCTGACGGATGTAACGGATCTGTCCGAGTACGGACTCGATTCGCCCCGCTATGAAGTGACCGTGACCGATACCGGCGGGCAGGTGTCGACGATCGAAATCGGTGCGGACAATGATACCACAGCCAGCGTATACTGTTTTCTGAATCAGGACCGGACCACGGTCTATGCGGTTTCCCCTTCGATCCTGTCCAGCCTTGTAAAGAGTCCGGATGAGTATGCGGCCGGCGCGGACAGCGAAGAG
>CACXFK010000156.1 GCA_902766945.1 uncultured Lachnospiraceae bacterium
CCTTATACTTCCTGATGCTTCCTGATGCTTCCTGACACTGCCTGATGCTGCCTGATACTGCCTGATGCTGCCTGACACTGCCTGATGCTGCCTGATGCTGCCTGATACTGCCTGTATGATCTGCGGCGTTTCGTGTCTCCCTGTGTGTCTGAATACGCTTCATTGTATCACAGGATCCGTGAAAATGCGACTTGATGCCGTCTCTTCCGCTCCGGATCAACTTCCGGAGTGCTTCTCATGCCGGCCGTCCGGCCGCTTTCCGTCAGCTTCTGATCACGGACCACGCCTCGATCAGCCGCTCCAGGCTCCAGGCCGCGTTGGCCGGGCTCGTGGACGGCAGGCAAACGGCTTTTCGTCCCGTTACGGGCTCGGTGCAGCGGTGGTACATCGCCTCCGCCGTCCGTCCGTTTACATAGATCGACCGGATCGGAGCCGCCGTGAGGATCGGTGTCAGATCGGAAGGGATCACGGACCGGATGCTCGCGTCGGACGATCCGCTGATTTCGCAGGAATAGATCACGTCCCACACCGCGATATGGTGCCTCGCAAGAAAGGCGCGGCGCTCCGGAACCGTCTCCGGAAAACGGTCCTCAAAGACGGAGGACACCACCTTCCAGAAGCGGTTTCTCGGATGGCCGTAAAAGAACTGCATTTCCCTGGATTTGACTGACGGAAAGCTGCCGAGGATCAGAATCCGGGAGGATTCATCATAAAACGGCGGAATGGGATGCGTAACCGGAACTCTCATCGCAAATCTCCTGTCCTTTCGGGCCGTTTATAAAACAGGCCGTATATCTCGCCATGAGTAGATCAATAAACCCGGCAGATAGAATACCGGGTATTTACTGAACAATTGTTGCGCTTACTGTGCTATAATATAAAAGCAGAAGTAATATTCATTCTATCACAAGCTATCACAAGGAGGAAACATTATGAAACGATTCAAAAAGTTACTTATTCCTCTCATCGCCGCAGTCACACTGGTGCTGGCAGCAGGCTGTGTGGAAGCCGCCAATACGACGAAGGCAGCAAAACAGGGAACTTTTAAACAGACCTCCGCTTCCGTAAACGCCGCAAAAGTGGGCTGGACCGCTCTCTTCAAGGAGACCGCGAAGGAGAAGATCCAGTGCTACAAGCTCGTCTGGGGCCGGAGCAAAGGCTCTCTCACCGGATCATCCGGAAACCTGACCGCAAAGACAAACAGCTATACGATTACCGGACTTGATTCCAACTCTTCCTACTATGCGCAGCTGAGCTGTCTCGTGCTCGATGACAAGATGAACACGACGACCTACACCAAGGAAGTCACGCTCTACACGGTCCCCGGAAAAGTCACCGGCTTCACTTCCTATGATTTCCTGTACACCCAGAAGGGACTCGAGATCGGATGGGATGAGGTTCCCGGCACAAATCCGGTCACATACCAGTATGAGATCTACAATACGAGCGGCGCGCTCCTGAAGAGCGGATCCAAGTCCGCAAACGCGCTGTTCATGGCATCCTACAAGTACTACAAGCAGGTGACACGTCTCCGCGTCCGCGCCACATACAGAACGCCGGGCGGCACGGTGCTCCAGGGCGAATGGTCCAAGACAAAGTCGCTGGTCCCCCAGCCGATCCTGAAGAAGAGCGCGAAGAAGTACATGATCGACGATAACGGAAAACTGAAGCTTGCCTGGACCAGAGTCACCGGAGCAAGCAAGTATCGGGTATACTGCTCCACCAGCCCGAATTCCGGTTACAAGAAGATCGCGACCGTCAAGCAGAAAAAGACCAATCTCATCACGGTGACGCCGAAGAAGACGTTCAAGAAAAATACGGATTATTATATCCGCGTCGTCACGGTTACGAAGAAAGACGGCAAGAGCATCAAGCGCATCTGCATGCCGATCTGGAGAAATATTTCCTGAGCCGCTCTCTTTTAAAGCGCCTCAAAACGCACCGGGAACAAAGTCCTCAACCGGACATGGCTTCCCGAACTTCACTCATATAATAGACGGCGGTGTGGATCTCACACCGCCGCTTGTTTTTTCTTATGCTCCGATCCGCCCCTGTCAATCGGATCAAGGAGCCGGCAATTCCGTTTGATACGGCTTACTGGAGACGCAGTACGCTTTCTTTTTCATAAGACCCGCTCATATCAAACGCGATCACAGACGCCGGTCCGGCCAGATAAAGCGTTTCGCCGATCCGCACGGCCCGCATCGTGTCATACGATGCCGTTCCCTGAAGTCCGTCTTCGTAATAATCATAGAGCAGGACGCGGTCAAAGCCGTCCTCTTTGAGCTGGTACAGCAGGAACCGGTCTTCGTGGAAGAATCCGGCCAGATGACGGTCCGCATCCGCGAAAATGGCTTTGTACTCCTCCAGTGCCGGGCACCAGGTAAGATTCGGAATGACGGTCCGGTCGGTCTCCGATACGCCCTCCCCGCTGTTCAGATCAAAAACAGACAGCTTCAGTCCGGTCGTCATCCCGGTCTCCTCGTCCGCATCGTAGCCCAGTCCAAGCAGTTTCCCGTCGCCGAACGGGTGCAGATAGGAGGAAAATCCCGGCAGCTTCAGTTCATCGGTGATGACCGGATGGGCGGGATCACTCAGATCGGCTGTAAACAAAGGATCCGTGTTCCTGAATGTCACAAAGTACGCGGTATCTCCGAAGTAGCGCGCGGACCGGATCTCCTCACCGGGGGCGAGGTCGATGATCCGTCCCTTCATGCGCAGGTCTCCGTCAAGTATGAAAAGAGCGTTGTGCCGTGTCCAGCGGTCTTCGTCATCATAGTCGAACCCGAAAAGATCACCCAGCATTTCCAGGAAATTGCCCCGGATTGAACCCGTATAAGTGGTCAGGACGCGCACGTTTCCGCCATACTCATCGATCGCGAAGGTGTCCTTGACCGTGCCCCGTACCGTTCCGGCCGCCTTTCCGGTTATCGCGCCATCCTGACAGATAAAACGGGTAATCTCCGTCCGCTCCTTAGAAGTGCTGTAGTCCACGGTCAGGGCATAGATGCTTCCGGCGCTCACATACAGCTGCTCCGCTCCGGACACGAGTGCTTTGCAGTCGGTTATTTCCGACGGGCGGTCCGGATTCAGAGCGGAGATCACCAGATAGTCGGCGTCTGTCACGAGATTCGGAATCGAGAACCGCCCGGCTTCGATCCTCCTGCCCGCGGCACTGATGTAGATATCGCTGTCTTTCAACGAGTTGCCGACATAAGGTCTCCATTCCGTAAACAGGTAGACAACGCCGTCCAGCATCCTGGCCTGACGGAAGGTTCCGTCCTGTTCCATTTCCCCTTCTTTGACCGGGACTGCCGGATCACTGATGTCGTAGGTTATGATCTTTGTCGCGGCCGCCGTCGTGTAATACCAGTAATCCGAATCCTCAGCGCCGCGTTTTTTGGCTTCCTCTGTGATGATATACAGCCGGTTGTCCTTCACGAAGAATTCTCTGCCGCCCGGCGATGCATAGTCCGACTGGTCCGTGATATGGATCCGGGAGATCTGTTCCATCTCTGCGCCGTTTGCGCGGACAATCGCCAGGTCGGTTCCGTGCTGCAAAATGTAGAGATAGCGCCCGTCGGTTTTGACGACGTCCGACTCATCGACGCCCTCGGTTCTGACATTTGTTTCCGACCAGTCTCCTCCCCCCGAAAGCGGCGTCGGAACACTGCCGACCGCCATCGCATCTGAGGAAGCGGATACGCTTTCTTCGGCTGCATACTCAACATCCCCGTCAAGAACTTCGACCCCATAGTCATAGTATGGATAATAGGAACGCGCTTTCCTGAGCGCCTGGAAGATTTCTTCGTAGTCCGCCGCGTAGTGAATCCGGCTTGTGCGGACGGAGCCGTCTTCGTTTGCGACGGTGTCCGATTCCGCGGGCGCGGCCGGTTCGGACAAAGACGCGGCCGACTCGGACGCAGGCGCGGCTGACTCAGACACGGGTGCGGTCGACTCGGACGCAGGCGCAGCTGACTCAGACGCAGACACAGCTGACTCGGACGCAGACGCGGCCTCTGTTTCGGCTGCGAAAACTCCGGCAGCCCCGGCGATGCTGCAGAAGCTGAACATCACGGCTGTCAGAAGGGCTGTGAGCTGTCTTTTTCTTGTCATTTTTGTTCCTCCTTATGTAGTGATGGTGTATGTAACAGGATTGAAGTGATTCACGTCATCGTCTCATTGCTTCTCG
>CACXFK010000157.1 GCA_902766945.1 uncultured Lachnospiraceae bacterium
CTGGCATGGCAGGAACTGATCGCACAGCACTTAAAACCAAAGATGAACAGCCCGGGCCGCTCTCCCCGGATGCCCTGCTGCCGGCCGGCTGCGCATGGTTCCCGGCAAGAGATCTGCGCCGGAACAAACGATCCGGTAAAACGCTGTCATTTGCGGCATTTACGGCGCTTCAGCTCGCCTCATGGTACCGGGACAACACCTATTGCGGCACATGCGGGACGCACACCATTCTCGGAAAAACAGAGCGGTCGATTATCTGTCCATCCTGCGGCAGAACCATTTACCCGAGAATCATACCGGCCGTCATCGTCGGCGTGACGAACGGCGATTACCTGCTGCATACCAAGTATGAGCGCAGCCGCGGGATTTCGTTTTATGCGCTCGTTGCAGGGTTTACTGAGATCGGGGAAACATTTGAAGAGTGTGTCGCGCGTGAAGTGATGGAGGAGACCGGGCTCAAGGTGAAAAACATCCGTTACTATAAGTCCCAGCCGTGGGGCATAGTGGATGACATCCTGGCGGGATTTTACTGTGATGTCGACGGCAGCAGCGAGATCCACATCGACCGGACCGAACTATGTGAAGGTGTGTGGGTGCACCGGAAAGATATCGTCGGACAGCCTGACGATGCGTCGCTGACACACCATATGATGATCACATTCAGGGATGGAAAGGAGCCGCGCTGAGGCGGCTCCTTTTTTCTGTGGGTGAATCGGAGCTGCGCTGAGGCGGCTCCATTTTCATACTTATATGTCCGGAGAAGCATGTGCGCCGGAGATCGTCCCGGCTCCCAGAATCAATTGCGTCAGCTTATCCTGCGGATGATCCGGGTCCCGGTTGAAGATGTCGATGGCGCCGGGATCTGCGCTCCTGTAGGAGAAAGCCGGAAACAGAAAGCCATAGTCGGGTTTCCCGATCTCATAGTCGCCCGTGACCGGCGAAAATGTGCAGATAAGGAAATCGTACACCTCCTCAGACTCGTACTGGTACTCTCCCATCGACGATTTGATCGGGATGTCATAAGTCCCGTTATAGACCGCGATGGCGTAATCGGCCGCGGCTTTGTAGCAGCTTCCTGCCTCTTCGTAAAGCGTTTCAAGCAGAACGTCGTTTTTGAGGCCGCACTCGAGGATCACCGTCAGCAGGTGGCGGAAAGTCCCGGGCTTCAGCGCTGCTTTGGGGAAGCGATGCTCCTTCAGCTGCTCATTTGTTTTTGAGAACGGCACGGTCTTGGCAATCGCGAGATGGGTTGTTTTGTCGCTCCCGCTCAGGTTGAGGAAGTTCACGTTGAACGTGTTGTCGATCTCACCGTCCCGGTCCATATACGCTCCCGCGATCCGCTTAAAGCATGTCCGCGTCGGCGTCATGCGCCGGGTCAGTTCAAGCATATCCTTTCTGTCTATCATAAGCTTCTCCGTGATTAGATGGCCTTAACGGGGTCTGACCCCGTAAAGGGCCTCTAACGGGGTCTGACCCCGTTAAGGGTGTTTTACTCGAGGATGATGGCCGCCTCTTCCGGCTCCGTGACATAGCCGATCCGGGCGGCTGCCGGGACCGCCTCGTGCAGTTCATCAAGAAGAGCGGAAGCGCACTCCTTCGGGACAGCCATCATGAGGCCTCCGCTGGTCTGCGGGTCGTAGAGGATGTCCTGCATGGAGCGGCTGATGTCTCCGCGGACGAGCACGCCATGCTCCGCGTAGTCCCGGTTGCGGTATGCGCCGGCAGGGATGAGGCCCATCTCGGCGCATGCGGCCGCCTCCTTGTGATAGGGCACGCGGGCCGTCTCGATGTGGATCGTGACGCCGCTTCCCTGAGCCATCTCGAAACTGTGTCCGAGAAGCGCGAACCCGGTTATATCCGTGCAGCTGTGAACCGGATACCGGACCATCACATCGCGCGCCGCGCGGTTCAGGGTCGCCATCTGCGCAAAGATGCGCTTTTCCAGGTCCGCTGCCTGCTGCTCATCGACATCCGGCACGATGCCTGCTTTCAGGGCCGTTGTCAGGATCCCGATGCCGAGCGGCTTCGTGAGGATCAGGACGTCCCCCGGCTTCGCGCCGCTGTTCGTGAGGACTTTGTCCGGATGGACGAAGCCCGAAACCGCAAGTCCGTAGATCGGTTCCGCGCCGTGAATTGTGTGCCCTCCTGTGATGATCGCGCCCGCCTCATAGGCTTTATCATATCCGCCCCGCAGGATCTCCTGCACGGTTTCCTTGTCCATGGAATCCGGTATGCACATGATATTCAGCGCGAGACGCGGCTCACCGCCCATCGCGTATACGTCCGAGAGCGCATTTGCGGCCGCGATCTGTCCATACAAAAACGGATCATCCACGATCGGCGGGAAAAAATCCGTCGTCTGAACCAGCGCCGTCTTGTCATCCAGCACGTAGACACTCGCGTCGTCGCTCTTGTCATAGCCCACGATCAGCCTCGGATCGGTATGGGTTCTGAATCCTTCCAGAAGATGCACCAGCGTGCCGGCTCCGACCTTGGCGCCGCAGCCCGCACAGGAGGCCAGCTTCGTTAATTTAACTTCTGTTTCCACAAGCATTCCCTCACTTATGAATCAGCCGCCCGCCACAGCACCTCGAACGCTCCGCCGTTTACGCGAACGATCTGCTCCGTCTCCTCCGTCGGGGAAGGCAGCGTCTCAGGCTCCGCCTGAAACCGCACGCAGGTTCCGCAGCTGCTGCTCAATAAACGAGGAACAGGCATCGCCTTTGCGGTGATGCCCGTTTCCTCACATATCTTTTTGAACCGGACTGCTCCGAAATGTGAATAAAAAGTTGCAATATATTCCATCGCTTACCTGGTGATCGACAGCGTATACTCGCCGCCGCTCTCTTTTACAGAGACCTTGCATCCCTGATGTTCGGCAAAGCGTGTGACGTTCTCACGCGCGGCCACATTGTCGACGATGATCTCATATTCCTTATCCGCTGACTGCATCGCCTTCCGGATCATGATCACAGGTTCCGGACAGGACAGTCCGCGCGCATCAAGCTGTTTCATAATTGTACCTCATTCCTTTCTGTCAGGTAAATGGTTCCTTGCGATTTTACGCGTCCGAACGGCCAAATGTATTGACGCAGGCGATCACCGCGACGACAACAAGACCGATCACAACCGCAATCCTGCCGTTTGCAGTCGGGCCGGCCGCGCTCGAAGCCAGGCCGAAGTTGTGGGCAAATGCCGCCCCCAGAAGAAGGCCGATGATCGTCACGCTGCTGTCGGCATTTCCTTCACCGGAAAGAACCAGCTGGCGAAGCGGGCAGCCTCCGAGCAGGACGCACGCAAAGCCTGTCAGCGCCATACCAAGAGCATTCCAGAGTCCGTCCGTATGGGCAACCGGCTGTTCGGCAAACGCCGCACGGAAGAAAATACCGGATCCCGCCGCGGTCAGAATCAGATTCATGGCCAGGGCACTGATAAAAATGGCGATGAACCCGAGCAGCAGCTTGCTCTCACGGAACAGAACCATATCACGGATCCCGCCGACCATGCAGAGTCTAGTGTGCTGTGCAAGCGCGCCGACGATCAGTCCGGCCGCGAGGCTGACGGCGATGGCGGCATGCTTTGCGCCGGGGCCGCCGTCCGGTTCCGTAAACTTCAGAAGTGACGGAAGCGCAACAAGCAGAACAAGCAGGACAACCGCGATCACGGAGATCATCGCGCCTTCACCGGCAGGAAGCTTATAAGTGCGCTTCAGTGAATAACCCTTGTTCAGGAAATACACACCGACAAGAATGCCGCAGACAAACCCGACAAGACCGAGCACCGCGTTCAGGTCACCGCCGGCCAGGCGCAGGATCATGCGGAACGGGCAGCCGAGGAACATCAGGCAGCCGATCATCGCAAAGAAGCCAAGCGCAAGACGCGTCATCGGCGAGCTGCCGCCTCTGGGTGAAAACTCCTTCTTCGCAAATGCGAGAATGAAGCTTCCGAGAATGATGCCGATGATCTCAGGCCGCACATACTGTACCGCTGCCGCGCTGTGCAGGCCAAGCCCGCCGGCCGTATCGCGGATAAAGCACGCGATGCAGAACCCCATGTTGACCGGGTTGCCTAGCAGCACCAGTCCGGACGCGATCACGCCGATGATAAGTCCCGCCACAATGATGGCGGCCTTTTCATTTTTTGCTGTCAATTGTATTACCCCCTACATGTAAAATATTTGTTCGGCCCTTGATTTTACTGGGCTCGTCACCATTTCAGGATAGCATCGAGCCACTTATAAGTCCAATAGTATTTATCAGCAATTCCATCCTTCTTATTATGTGCTATAATAAATCCTGATCTGAATCAGTCTCAGTAAATCACGATTCTCGAAGAGGAATCGTGCGCGAATTGCACAGCAGCGAAGCTGCTTTCCAATGTGCAATTCTGCGATCCGCC
>CACXFK010000158.1 GCA_902766945.1 uncultured Lachnospiraceae bacterium
CAGCTTAATGGGGGAACAGGAAAACACGGGGCGCGATCCGATGTATCAATATGTGTCGCTGATGAGGCCGCTCTTTAAAAAAAGAGCCGTTTTCAGTGACGAGACGAGATTCTACAGGACACCGTTTGAGCCGAAGGCCGGCGATGACGTGACGGTCCGCATCCGAACCGCGCACGGCAACGTGGACGACGTTTACTACATAAGCGGCGCGACGCGGGAACGGATGGAGCTTCTTGAAAGCGCAGACGGATTTGATTACTACGGGATCACGATCCGGGTCGGGGAAGAGCGGATCTGCTACTATTTCGAGCTGAAGGTCGGGAGCCTCACCTGCTATTACAACAAACTCGGCATTACCAGGGATCTGTCCGAGCGGAATGCTTTCCGCATCGTCCCGGGTTTTTCGACGCCGAAGTGGGCGAGAGGCGCGGTCATGTACCAGATTTTCCCCGACCGCTTCAGCAACGGGGAGCGATCCAACGATCCGCTGTCCGATGAGTACTCGTACCTGTCCGAGCACGTCCAGCACATAGACGACTGGTATCAGTGTCCGGCCCAGATGGATGTCCGGAACTTTTACGGAGGCGACCTGGAGGGGATCGAACAGAAGCTGAATTACCTGCAGGATCTCGGCGTGGATGTCATCTATCTCAATCCGATCTTTGTATCGCCTTCCAACCACAAGTATGATATCCAGGATTATGATCACATCGACCCGCATCTGGCGAAGATCGTACGCGACGAGGGAAGCCTCCTTGATCCGGGCGATCAGAATAACCAGAACGCGTCGCGCTACATCCGCCGTGTCACGGACCCTGAAAACCTGAAGGCATCCGACGAATACTTCGCTCATTTCTGCAGTGAAGTACACCGCCGCGGCATGCGCGTCATACTGGACGGAGTGTTCAATCACTGCGGTTCTTTTAACAAATGGCTGGACCGGGAGCGGATCTACGAGAACCAGGGCGATTACGCGCCGGGCGCTTATGTGGACGCGAACAGCCCGTACCGTTCGTTCTTTAAATTCAACAACGAGCACGCCTGGCCGTACAACGAGTTCTATGACGGATGGTGGGGGCACAATACGCTCCCGAAACTCAATTATGAGGAGAGCGACAAACTGCTCGAATACATCCTGCACATCGGGCGCAAGTGGATTTCACCGCCGTACTGCGTCGACGGATGGCGGCTCGACGTGGCGGCGGACCTCGGACGCTCGTCCGAGTACAATCACCGGTTCTGGAAGATGTTCCGGAAGGCCGTAAAGGAAGTGAATCCGGACGCGATCATTCTCGCCGAGCACTACGGGGAGACCTACGAATGGCTTCAGGGCGACGAGTGGGATACCGTCATGAACTATGACGCCTTTATGGAGCCGGTCTCCTGGTTCCTGACCGGTATGGAGAAGCACAGCGATCACTTCAGGGCGGACCTGATCGGCAACGGGGACTCATTCCGCGACGCGATGAATTATCATATGGCCAGCTTTATGGCGCCGTCGCTTCAGTGCACGATGAACGAGCTGGACAATCATGACCACTCCCGCTTCCTCACGAGGACCAACCACTATGTCGGCCGGGTATCCGCTCTCGGAACCGCGGCGGCAGGGGAAAACGTAAATCCGGCCGTGCTCCGGGAAGCGGTCCTCATCCAGATGACCTTTGTCGGAGCTCCGACGGTCTATTACGGCGATGAAGCCGGTCTGCCCGGGTTTACCGATCCGGACAACAGGCGCACGTATCCCTGGGGCAGGGAGAACCGTGACATCCTTGATTTCTATAAGAGCGCCATCCGGATGCACAAGACATACGCGACGCTGACCGAAGGCTCTTATAAGGATCTTGGCAGCGGCGCGAACCGCGTGGTCTATGGACGTTTTTCGGACAGGGAACAGTTCGCGGTCGCGGTCAATTCGAGTGAGGAACCCTTGTTGATCCGGATTCCGGTCTGGGAGATGGGCATTTCCAGGACGGAAAAGACAAAAATGAAACAGCTTCTGAAGACGGATGAATCCGGCTTTACAGAAGCTGAGGTGTGGTACTCCGTTTTATCGGGATTCGTGAAGATCAAGCTTCCCGCCCACGGAGCGATCGTGCTGTATCGAAACAATACATTATAAAGCCTGAAAGCGGTCCCTGTCTTTACATGACAGGGATCGTTTTTCGTAAAAGACGGCGAGCGAAGTCATCATATACGGTATGATCCAAAGAAGCGCGGCGCCGAGTGTCAGAAGCGCGAGGAGGCCGTATCCGATGAAGGACAAAAAGAGAAGGAACAGCTGCATTTTATGCCCTTTCATGAGGTCCATGCTTTCCCGGACCGATTCGATGGCGCCCTTTGACGGATCCTCGAGGAGAAGAAAGACGGACATCGACAGCGACAGCCGAACGGCCGAGTAGAGGATGATGCCGATCAGCATCCAGATGAACCGGAACCAGACGGCACCCGCGGCCGACGGCGACGCAAAAAGACCCGAAAAAAAGATCGGGGAGAAGATCACAAAACCGGCGGCGAGCGTGATGAGGCCGACGATCAGGAACCGGTCCGGCTGGGACCGGAACGGCATGATAAAATCCTGGATGGAGCCGGACTCCCCGCGGACCGATTTCAGGAAATGCTGCAGCGCGCCGGCATAAAAGAGCCCGAGAAGAAGCTGCAAAATGGCGGCGATCACGATCGAAAAGAGCGAGGCCATAAAGCCGGTCTCGTTGAACATGCCCACCACATAGACGCAGATCATCTCAAGAGCCAAAAGCCCGAGAGAGTATGAGAGATGGTCGCTCCAGTTTCCGAGAAGCGTCTCCCGGGCTGTCTGTTTTACGTCTCTGATCGAAATCTTCATGTTATCAATACCCGACATTGTATTTGCGAAGCAGCTCGTCAAGCAGCTCCTCGCGCATCTCAAGCACCGCGGCCGGATCATTCGGATCCAGATGGTCGATCTTCTGCATCATCGAATCCCAGATGCCCAGGCGGACAAGCAAAGAGACGGACGAGACGACCGCGATGAGAAAGGCCCCAAGCCCGATGCCGCTCATCCAAAGCGCTATTCTTGCCTGGCGTCCCAGCTTTTTCCTGCGCGACAGAAGCGCGAACAGTATGCCGAGCGCTCCGAAGAACCAGGAAAAGCCGAAGAAAATCGTAAAAAGGGAAAGAAGGCCGCAGAAAAAAGCGGCCTTTGACATGCCGTTCATCCGGTACTCTTCGGGGATCGGACCATAATTCGGATCGCCGCTTGTGGCGTGTCCGTAGTCACGGAGCCCGCTCCAGTATTCCTGATCCGAGTAATTCTGCTGTTGTTCGCGGGCCTTCTGCTCCTGATCGAGTCTCCGCATATAATCGGAATAGGTCTCGCCCGGCAGGGGCTTTGACGGATCAGGGGGCGGCGTTTCGGGGGTGCGGGCCTCCTGCCCCTGCAGGTCTTCCTGATCCGCTTTCCCGTCATTCTGAGAGAATGGATCCATGGGTCTCCTCCGCTGTTTTGTCCAATCTTTGACACAGGA
>CACXFK010000159.1 GCA_902766945.1 uncultured Lachnospiraceae bacterium
CTCGTCCATCACAAGAATCGTCTGATGCTCCGTCAGCGCACAGGCAATGGCAAGCCGCCTTTTCATCCCGCCTGACAAGCTGGAGACTTTCATGCGGAAAAACTCATCAATCCTGAGTTTTCTGCAAACAGGATCCTCCGATGAAACCTTTCTCCCGCTCATCAGCTGCAGATTCTGCTCCGCCGTGAGTTCTTCAATAAGAGGATTATGCTGCGGGACATAGGCTGCGATGCGGCTGATCCGGCCCGGATCAGTGTGCATTTCTTTTCCTTCATACCGGACCACTCCGCCGGCCGGACGTCTCCCTCCGGCTATAATCTGCAGGAACGTACTCTTCCCGCTGCCGTTTCTTCCTGCGATCCCGATGCACTCGCCCCGGTCTGCCTCAATCGTGCAGTCTGTGAGAATCTCTCTTCTGCCGTATCTCTGCGCGATATGCTCCGCACAAAATGCTGCTGCCATCTGACCGCTCCCTGACCATTTCAAACTATTATAAAGAATGTATATAAAACTTACAATGCCGAAACGCCGAAACCGTTGCAAATACCGTCCACCGGCACGCCGCTCCTGCAAAGCGGGCAGTTCTCATGAGAGTGCGTCTCATAATCCGGCAGATCCGCTTTCGAGAAAATGGAATAAACCGGAAGGCCCGCCACCTTGGTCGCGACCGAGAACACTGCGGAAATGCCGCTGATCTCAGCCCCGTAATACTTGAGCGATTCGATCGTCCTGGCAATCGTATTGCCGGTTGTCACGGACGCAAGCAGGATCAGAACGTTCTTGCCGCGGATCCACGGCTGGATATTCTCGCGGAAGATCATCTGGCCGCCCGCGGTATATTCCGGCGTCAAAACGTAGATGGCCTTGTGGGCATTCATGGAGATGACGCCCGCTTTTGTCAGTTCCTCCGCGAAATATGCGCCGAGCACTTCGGTGCCGTCCAGGCAGACGATCGTGTCGACCGGTGTCGTGAAGTAGTGGATCGAGCTGAGCGCCGCGGCCGTCGCACGCGCTTCATTGGTGCGGTATTTCAGCGCCGTCATGTCGATGTAATAATTGACATGTGAATTCGGTGTGACAAAATGGCCCGGCACAACGCGGAGAATTACGTTCGAATAGTTCTTTGACAGAATCTTCCTATAGTTTTCCATAGCACTCTCCTTCCCTTCCTATTTATGAACTTTTAAATGCAAACCTGCTTAAAAGACCGTGATCTTGAGGCTTCCGCTGCCAAGGGCATTGCCTTCCTCATCATAGCAGGTCACACTAAGTTCCGCTTTTCCGGCATCCTGCAGCTCAAATGCGACGGTTCCGGATTCCGGATCCGTATAGCCCGGAACGGCTACGCCCTCATCCGAAGAGGACGCCTCGATCGAGCTGATGGCCTCCACATCTCCTTCAAGATAGAAGACCGCTTCCGACGGTGCCGTGAAGGTATCAATGGAAGCATCCTCCGGATGAAGGAGACCCGGCACATAGGTGATCGTGCCTTCTGCGGACGATGCGCCAAGCTCATTTCCGTCGCTGTCGGCGAACACGATCTCGGCGGATACGTTGTACTTGCCCTCAGTGAGTGCGAGTCCGCCCGTCAGCACATGAATGGCGGTTGCCTTGTCAAAGCCCAGGGACGTCTTCACCGCATCGCTCTTAACAGCCTTTACGCCATAGGTATCGCCGCCGTCAAGGCTGATCCGGCCGGCTTCATTTCCGTCCGCGTCCGTGATCACGACCGTACCGGAAACCGGTGTGACGCTGCCTTCCGCATACAGCTTCAGCGAGAATGCATTGAAGGTCATGTCCTCTTCGTAACCGACGCTCAGCTGAGGAGCGGCAGCTGCCGGCTCTTCCGGCATCTCGTCGATGACGTCTTCCTCATTTTCTTCTGCTTCGACGCCGCCATCCTGATCGAGATCATCTTCTGCCTGGACGTCTTCGTCTGCAGCAAGATCGTCCGTTGTCTCATCCGTAAACTCTTCGAAGACCTGCTCGTCCGTCTGCCCTTCGTCAAAGAGCTGTTCGTCCGTCTGCCCTTCATCAAAGACCTGCTCGTCCGTCTGCCCTTC
>CACXFK010000160.1 GCA_902766945.1 uncultured Lachnospiraceae bacterium
CGAGCTTTGGACTCATGTCAAAGACGAGTTTCTCCTGCACATTCCTCTCATGACTGAAGTCACGAGAATCCTGTGTCAAAGATTGAGGCTTCGCAGATGACGGATAAGAGCAACAGAAAAAGACACAGCCTGCTTTATGCGGCCGCCCTTCTCTTTGCGGGCTGCCTCGCCTTCTCCGGCTGCGGCGCCGGACATGTTCCTCCTGAGAACGCTTCTGAGACGGCCGAGGAATCCGGTGAGGAGCGTACGGAAGAGGCCGGGCTCATTACCGTCGGGTTTTCGCAGCTCGGCGCGGAGTCGGACTACAGAAGCGCCAGCACCGAATCGATGAAGCGGACGTTTACCGCCGAGAACGGATATGAGCTCGTCTTTGAGGACGGCCAGCAGAAACAGGCCAATCAGATCAAGGCCATCCGCATTTTCATCCAGAGAGAGGTCGATTATATCGTCCTCGCTCCCGTGACGGAGACAGGCTGGGATACGGTTCTCATGGAGGCGAAAAATGCCGGCATCCCGGTCATACTCATGGACCGCATGGTCGACGTGGAGGATGACAGCCTCTTCACCTGCTGGGTCGGCTCCGACTTTGAACTGGAAGGCAGAAAGGCGGCGAAGTGGCTGAAAGAGTTTGCGGAAGCCGGCGGAATCGCGCCGGAGGATCTCCACATCGTCAACATCCAGGGCACGATCGGCGCCTCGGCGCAGATCGGAAGGACGAAGGGGCTCGCGGACGCTGCGGCCGCGGAAGGCTGGGACCTGATGGATGAGGTGACCGGGGATTTCACGCAGGCAAGAGGCCGGGAAGTGATGGAGGACCTGCTTGAAAAGTACGACAACATCAACGTCGTCTACTGTGAAAATGATAACGAAGCCCTCGGCGCGATCGAGGCCATCGAGGAGGCGGGAAAGAAAACCGGATCGGATATCCGGAACGGGGAGATCCTCGTGATCTCATTTGACGGAGTCAAAAGGGAGGCGATGGAATACGTCCTCAGCGACCGGATTTCCTGTATCGCACAGTGCAACCCGCTGCAGGGTCCGATGATCGAGCACGTGATCCGGCAGATGGAGGCCGGCGAGACCCCGGAGAAGTTTTCCTATATTGAGGAGGGGATCTACAGCGCCAATGAATCGGTCCGCACACTGGAGATTGACGGAACGGAATATCCGGTTACGATCCTGACGGAGGAGATCCTGGAAGACAGGGCTTATTGATGAATGAAATGACGGTCCGCAGCACGATTTTTCTGTTGCGGCCCGTCTTTTTTTATGGTATAGTTGTGGTTCGTGAGAGTTTTCAGATTTGTTCCTTGTTTCCTGCGAAGTGCAGGAGGCCAAAGACCAAAAGGAGGTAAAAACGGTTATGAACAAGTACGAACTGGCACTGGTCATCAGCGCGAAGCTTGATGACGAGACACGAACGGGAGTCCTTGACAGAGCAAAGGACTACATCACCCGTCACGGCGGAAACGTCGGCGAGACACAGGAGTGGGGCAAGCGCAAGCTCGCTTATGAGATCGAGAAGCAGACCGAAGCATATTATTACTTCGTTCAGTTCGAGACAGAAGACAGCGAGTGCCCGAACGAGCTCGAGCAGCGCATGCGCATTATGGACAACGTCCTTCGCTATCTGATCGTCCGCAAGGATGAGAACGACACCTTCACGGTTGCTCCGGAGAAGACGGAAGAAGAAGCTCCGGCGGAAGAGGAAGCTCCGGCTGAGGCTGCCGAAGAAGCGGCTGCGGAAGAAGCTCCGGCGGAAGAGGCGCCCGCAGAGGAAGCTCCGGCTGAGGAGACTCAGGCTGAATAAGTTCCCGAAGTTCGTATCACATAGTACAGAGCGCCCATTAAGTGCTTTCCGGAAGAACGCGGCAGCACAGCGTTGTGCATAAGTGGTCCAAAGAAAGAGAAAGAGGGATAATAGATGAATACTGTTATATTAATGGGACGTTTGACAAGAGATCCGGAGATCCGTTATTCATCGGGCGAAAACGCGAGCGCGGTAGCACATTACAGACTCGCGGTCGACCGCCGCTTTAAGCGGGACGGACAGCCGGACGCTGACTTCTTTGACTGCGTATCTTTCGGCCGCCAGGCGGAGTTTGCCGAGAAGTATCTCCACCAGGGCACGAAACTCGTCATTCAGGGAAGACTGCAGAACGATAACTACACAGACAGGGAAGGCCGGATGGTTTACAGGACGCAGATCGTCGTGGAGAACCAGGAGTTTGCTGAGAGCAAGGCCGCGAGCCAGCAGAGCGCTTCTTCCTACCGCCCGCCTGCAGATCCGCAGGGACAGGGCTACTCGAGGAACGAGGCGTCCGCGAAGCAGCAGAACATTGATACCTCAGCCGACGGGTTCATGAATATTCCGGACGGCATTGACGAAGAACTTCCATTTGTCTGATGACCGGCAGACGGTCCGCTCAGGCCGGATGCATTGGCAATTATAAGGAGAATAAGATCATGGCATTTCAGAAATCAAACAGTGAAGGCGGATTCAGAAGAAAGGGCGGTTTCCACAGAAGAAAGAAAGTCTGCGTCTTCTGCGGCAAGGACAACGAGATCAGCTACAAGGACGTGAACAAGCTTCGCAGATATATCTCCGAGCGCGGCAAGATCCTTCCGAGACGGATCACGGGCAACTGCTCCAAGCACCAGAGAGAGCTGACGACGGCGATCAAGCGCGCCCGTCACGTTGCAATCCTTCCTTATGTACAGGACTGATATTTTGTGCTATACTCTTACCGTCATTACTCTGAAGGGTAATGGCGGTTTTTAATCATATCCTAAAGGAATCTGGTCCGGTATGAACAAACTGAAAGTGACCGGAAAACTGAAGACGTATCTGCAATGGCCGCTCGCACTGATCTTTCTGTGGGCGGCTATGGTTATCATTTTATTTATGCGGGAGGAACGGCAGGCCGGCATCATCGCGCTTGTTTTTACGGCGCTCTATTCCGTGATCGCACTCGTGCTGTATCTGAAGAGTTCGCCGACGCTTCTCAATGAAATGGTGGATTTCGCCACGCAGTACGGACAGGTCCAGAAGAAGCTGATGCAGGAATTCCTGCTGCCTTATGCGATCCTGGACGAGCGCGGCAATATATTGTGGACCAATGATGAGTTCCGTGCTCTCACAGGCAAGGACCGGCATTATCACCGGAACATCGCGACGCTTTTCGAGGAAGTCTCCGAAGAGCATCTTCCCACCGGTGAAGAGATGATGAGCGTGACGATCGAGCGCGACGGGAGAATCTACAGGACGGAACTGTCGCGGGTCTATGTCGACGAACTGCTGGATGATGAAAGTTCCCTGAAAGGGGATGAGTCCGAGTACCTGATCGCCGCCTGCCTTTTTGACGAGACGGAGCTCAGCCGGCTGACAAAAGCGCATGACGACAACCAGGTCGTCTGCGGCATGCTGAGTCTTGACAACTACGACGAGGCGCTCGAGGGCGTCGAGGACGTACGCAGGTCGCTGCTGCTGGCCCTTGTCGAGAGGAAGATCAACAAGTATTTCAGCGACGTGGACTGCATCATCCGGAAACTGTCCCACGACAAGTTCTTCCTCCTCATGAGGAAGAAGTCTCTCGACGAATGCGAGGAGCAGCGCTTCTCGATTCTGGATGACGTCAAGACCGTCAATATCGGAAACGAGATGTCGCTGACGCTTTCGATCGGGATCGGGTACGGAGCGGATTCCTATCTGGCGTGTGCCGACTCCGCGAGAGCCGCGATGGAACTGGCCCTCGGCCGCGGCGGCGACCAGGTGGTCATCCGCGACGGCTTCAGAACGCGCTTCTTCGGCGGCAACACCGAATCAACGGAGAAGATGACCCGTGTCAAAGCCCGCGTCAAGGCGCACGCGCTGCAGGAGATCATCGACGGCAAGTCGCGCGTCGTGGTCATGGGGCATAAGATCGCCGACATTGACGCGCTCGGAGCGGCCATCGGGATCTATATCGCCGCGAAGGCGGCCGGCAAGCCGGCCTATATCGTGGCGGATGATATCTCGGATTCGGTGCGGCCGGTGATCGAGGGATTCCGGGCGGATCCCGAATATGAGCATGATATGTTTATTGACGCCGACCGGGCGAAGGAAATCACCGGAGCCGATTCGGTTCTTGTGGTTGTCGACACCAACCGGGCGGGGTATACGTCCTGTCCGGAGCTGCTCTCTCTGACGAACAGCATCGTCGTGTTCGACCATCACAGGCAGGGTGACGACCGCATACAGAATACGGTCCTGTCGTATCTGGAACCGTATGCGTCCAGCGCCTGTGAGATGGTTGCCGAGGTGCTGCAGTACTTCAGCGAGAATCTGAAGATCCGCGGCATGGAGGCGGACGCGATGTACGCCGGCATCGTCGTGGACACAAACAATTTCGTGACAAGGACCGGCGTCCGCACGTTTGAGGCGGCGGCTTATCTGAGGCGGAACGGGGCCGACATCACGCGGGTCCGGAAGATGTTCCGCGACGATCTGGCCGACTGCAAGGCGAAGGCCCAGGCTGTGGCGCAGGCCGAGATCTTTGAGGATATCTATGCGATCGCGGTCTGCCCGAGTGAAGGACTTCATTCGCCGACCGTTGTTTCCGCGCAGGCCGCAAATGAATTGTTGAATATAGTCGGGATCAAAGCGACCTTTGTCATGACCGACTTTAATGACAAGATCTATATCAGCGCCAGAGCGATCGACGAGGTCAACGTACAGCTGATCATGGAGAGGCTCGGCGGAGGCGGCCACCTGAATATCGCGGGAGCCCAGATTACAGGCTACACCATCGGGGACGCCATACAGCTCCTCAAAGACACAATCAGAACGATGAAGGAGGAGGGAGATATCTCATGAAAGTCATCCTGCTTGAAGATGTAAAGTCACTCGGAAAAAAGGGCGATATCGTAAACGCCAGTGACGGATACGCGCGGAACATGCTGCTTCCCCGCAAGATGGCCATTCCCGCAACCGAAGGGAATATGAAAGACCTTGAAGCAAAGAAGAGAGGCGAAGCGAAGCATGCGGCGGAAGCGCTTCAGGCCGCAAAAGACCTGAAGGCGGAGCTCGAGCAGAAGTCCGTCGACGTCTTTATCAAGGTCGGATCGGCCGGCCGCACATTCGGCTCGGTCTCCGCAAAAGAGATCGCGGAAGCGGCGAAGGCACAGATCGGCATCGAAATTGATAAGAAAAAGCTGCTTCTGGACGCTCCGATCAAGGAACTCGGAACGACAACCGTGGATCTGAGACTGCATCCGCAGGTTATAGCGGCACTTAAGGTCAATGTAAAGGAAGCGTAATGGAGGAGGCACTG
Source organism: uncultured Lachnospiraceae bacterium (assembly GCA_902766945.1). Lineage (GTDB taxonomy): Bacteria > Bacillota > Clostridia > Lachnospirales > Lachnospiraceae > Chordicoccus. The sequence goes on from CACXFK010000160.1 coordinate 5,313, forward strand.
ATCAGACGGATCCCGCCGCACAGCGCGGAGGCAGAAAAGTCCGTGATCGGATCGATGCTCATGAGCGAAGAGGCCGCCATGGCGGCAGAGGAGATGCTGACCGAGGACGATTTTTACGACCGTCAGCTCGGCGTCGTTTTCCGGACGATGAAGGGCCTTACAGACGCCGGAAAGGCGATCGATCTGGTTACACTTCAGGACGCGCTGAAAAAGCAGGATCTTCCGGAAGAACTAAGCAGCATGGCTTTTGTCCGGGAGCTGCTCACCTCGGTGCCGACTTCCGCGAATGTGCGGGAATATGCCGGTATCGTCCGGGAGAAAGCGACGCTCAGAAGGCTCATCAAGACAGCGGCCGACATAGAAAATGACTGTTATCTCGGTCGTGATCCGACGGAAACGATCCTGGATACGGCCGAAAAGAATATGTTCCAGGTGCTTCAGCAGCGCACGGCGGACCGGTACGTTCCGATCCGCGACGTCGTCTACAATACGCTTGAAGCGATTTCCGCGGCGTCCAAAACCACCAGCCACGTCACCGGTCTGGAGACGGGCTTTCTGGATCTGGACTACAAAACAAGCGGGCTGCAGAACTCGGATTTCATCCTGATCGCGGCCAGGCCTTCGATGGGCAAGACCGCTTTCGCACTGAACATCTGCGAATATATGGCGTTTCGCAAGCATATGCCCTGCGCGCTTTTTTCACTGGAAATGTCAAGCGAGCAGCTGATGAACCGCCTGATCTCACTGGAGTCCCGCGTGGATTCGCAGAAGATCAGGACCGGCAAGCTCTCCGATGAAGACTGGTCAAAGGTAGTCGAAGCGTCCGGGGAGATCGCCAATTCAGGCCTGATCATAGATGACACGCCCGGCATCGGACTTACCGAGTTCAGGTCGAAGGCCAGGAAATACAAGCTGGATGCCGACATCAAGATCATCTTCATCGACTATCTGCAGCTGATGACCGGCGGCGGGCGGGGCGACAACCGCCAGCAGGAGATCTCGGATATCTCCCGCGCGCTGAAATCCCTCGCCAGAGAACTCAACATCCCGATCGTGGCCCTGTCGCAGCTGAACCGTTCCGTTGAGACGCGTGAAGATCACAGACCCATGCTGTCGGATCTCCGTGAGTCCGGAGCGATCGAGCAGGACGCGGACGTCGTCATGTTCATCTACAGGGATGACTATTACCACAAGGACACAGAGGAAAAGGGCATCGCGGAGATCATCATCGCGAAGCAGAGAAACGGCCCGATCGGAACGACCAAGCTTGTCTGGCTTCCGGAATACACGAAGTTTGTAAATCTGCGCAAGCAGTAGGAACTGTATACACCCCATTTTGAAAGGAGATTCCATGTATACTCTTCAGGATATCGCAGCAGTTGACCCCGAGATCGCCCGCCTGATCCAGGCGGAGTTTGACAGACAGAATTCGCACCTTGAACTGATTGCGTCCGAAAACTGGGCGAGCAAAGCCGTCATGTCCGCGCTCGGAAGCGTGCTGACCAACAAGTACGCGGAGGGCTACCCGGGACACCGCTATTACGGCGGATGCGAGTGTGTAGACGAGATCGAGACACTTGCGATTGAGAGAGCAAAGAAGCTGTTCGGCTGCACCTATGCGAACGTACAGCCGCATTCCGGGGCGCAGGCCAATATGGCTGTTTTCTATGCCCTTCTTCAGCCGGGCGATACCTACATGGGGATGAAGCTTGATGAGGGCGGTCATCTGTCGCATGGTTCACCGGCCAACATTTCCGGGCGGTACTTCAAACAGGTTTCGTATGGTGTGGACGAAAACGGCTTCATCGATTATGATGAGTGCGAGCGCATCGCAAAGGAATGCCGCCCGAAAATGATCATCGGCGGAGCGAGCGCTTACTGCCGCGTGATCGATTTCAAGAGACTCCGCGAGATCGCGGACGAAGTCGGCGCGTACCTTGTCGTCGACATGGCGCACATCGCCGGACTCGTGGCGACCGGTTATCATCCGACTCCGATTCCGTATGCCCATGTCACGACCACGACCACGCACAAGACGCTCCGCGGACCGCGCGGGGGCATGATCCTGAGCGATGAGGCATTTGCCAAAGAACACGGCCTCAACAAGTCGATCTTCCCGGGCACGCAGGGCGGACCGCAGATGCACTCGATCGCGGCGAAGGCGGTCGGCTTATACGAGAATCTTCAGCCGTCCTATGTTGACTACGCCCGCCGGGTCGTCGAAAACGCCAAAGCACTCGCCGACGCCCTGATGCAGCAAGGCATGAATATTGTGACAGGCGGCACGGATAACCACCTGATGCTGCTTGACTTAAGGGGTACCGGCCTGACCGGGAAAGTGCTTGAGAAGCGCCTCGACGAAGCGCATATCACAGCCAATAAGAACACGGTTCCGCGTGATCCGGAGTCGCCGTTCGTCACATCCGGCATCCGTCTCGGCTCACCGGCCGTGACGACCCGCGGCCTGAACGCGGAGGATATGAAGAAGGTGGCGGAAGCGATCTGCCTGGTCGCGCAGTCCGAGGACAATATACCGGCAGCCAAAGAGATCGTAAAGAGCCTCACGGACCGGTATCCGCTTGAATAAAGCCAGTTAAAGAAAGGGGTCAATCATTATGATGAACAGAAAAACGCAGCGCATCGTCGTTGGGATCATCGCCGTGGTGATCGCGGTTACGATGATCGTGTCCATGATCCTGCCGATGGTGCAGTGAGTACATGGACATGAGGGGATCCATACTGCTGACCGGTTCGGTATCTTATGCGGCTGCGGGCAGTTTGATGGAAACGAGAAGAGGGGAAATGCAGAAAGCCTTCCCCTCTTTTTTTGGCAGTTCCTATGAGCGCGCCGGCGAGCCGCTCCGGCGCGAGTTCCTGAAAGCACGCGCCCTTGCCGGGAGCCGTTACGCGCTGGAACTTAAGGAAGGCGGCGTCTTCGGGGGACTGTGGAAGGCGGGGGAGGACCTGAAGGCCGGGATGGATGTGGATATCCGCAGCATCCCCATCCCCCAGCAGACGATCGAAATCCTGGAATATGCGGGCGTCGATCCTTACACCGCGGACAGCTCCGGCTGCCTCCTCATCATATCCGCCGACGCGTACGAGCTGTGGCGGACCATGCGGGAGCAGGGGATCCGCGGCGCCGTCATAGGCTCGCTGACGGACAGCCGGGCAAGGCGGCTTCTCTTCCCGGATCACATCCGGTATCTGGACCGGTACCGGGGCGCGGACTGAACGCGGCAGATGAGAACAGGTCCCCGGAAACAGACTGCAAGTCAGGTGGAGAATCAGGCATATGAATGAAAAAGCACTGCACACTCTTGAATACGATAAGATCATCGGACAGCTGTCCCAGCTCGCTTCGTCCGCTCCCGGAAGAGAGCGCTGCCTCGCACTGCGCCCGTCGTCGTCGATCAGCGAGATCAACCGCCTTCAGGACGAGACGGAAGCCGCCGTCGCACGCATACTGAAAAAGGGCAGCATTTCCTTCGGAAGCACCTATGATATCCGGGCTTCCCTGAAGCGGCTGGAGATCGGGAGTTCCCTCGGCATCCACGAATTGCTGCAGATCGCAAAACTGCTTGAAAATGTCGCCCTCGTGCGGGCGTACGCAAAGCGGGAGCGGGACACCGAGGCGGACGATATCCTGTCCCCGATGTTTCAGGCGCTGGAGCCGCTGAAGGCCGAGACGGATGAGATCCGCCGCTGCATCATATCCGAGGAAGAAATCAGCGACGCCGCTTCGCCCGCGCTTCGCCAGATCCGCCGCAATATCCGGCTGACGGCTGAGCGGGTGCGCACCGAGCTGACGCGGCTTGTCTCGTCCTCGGCAAAAGACTATCTTCAGGATTCCCTGATCACGACCAGGGACGGCCGTTACTGCATCCCTGTTAAAAATGAATTCCGCACACAGGTCGCGGGCATCATACACGATACCAGCAAGACCGGGTCGACCGTTTACATCGAACCCGCTTCCGTCGTGAAACTCAATAACGAGATCCGCGAACTGAAGATCCGGGAAGAGCAGGAGATCGAGACCATTCTGGCCAATCTCTCGTCCCTCCTGGCCGAAAAAACCGGGTTTATCCGGGTCGACTACGATATGATGTCCGAGCTCGACTTCATCTTTGCGAGAGCACGTCTGGCTTTGGATGAAAATGCCACCCGCCCGCTCGTATCCGACGACGGCGTGATCGATATCCGCAAAGCCCGCCATCCGCTGCTCCCGAAAGGAAAAGCGGTTCCGATCGATATCCGGCTCGGGGAGGAGTTCGACCTGCTCGTCGTGACCGGACCGAATACAGGCGGCAAGACCGTATCCCTCAAAACGACGGGCCTGCTCACTTTGATGGGACTGTCAGGCCTTCATATTCCGGCCGCGGATCGAAGCCGGCTCGCCGTTTTTTCGGAAGTCTACGCGGATATCGGCGACGAGCAGAGCATCGAGCAGTCACTGTCGACCTTCTCCTCCCATATGACCAACGTCGTCGAGTTTCTCCGCGTGGCGGACGAACATTCGCTGGTCCTCTTTGACGAGCTCGGAGCCGGAACCGATCCGACGGAGGGCGCGGCGCTTGCGATCGCCATACTCAGTTCGCTTCACCGGAAGGGGATCCGGACGATGGCGACGACCCATTACAGCGAGATCAAGGTCTATGCGCTGAAGACGTACGGCGTGGAAAATGCCTGCTGCGAATTCAACGTGGATACGCTCTCTCCGACCTACAGGCTCCTGATCGGGGTGCCCGGAAAGAGCAACGCTTTTGCCATTTCAAGAAAACTGGGTCTCCCGGAAGAACTGATCGAAGAGGCCCGATCCCTGCTCAGTACCGAGGACGAGTCTTTTGAGGACGTCATCTCGGATCTGGAAAAGCAGCGGGCGGAGCTCGAGCAGGAAAAGATCGCGGCGGAAAACGCGCGCATCGAGATCGAGCGCCTTGAAAAGAAGCTGAAGGAGAAAGAAGCGAACCTGACGAACCGCAAGCGCGACATGCTTTCCGAGTCGTCGGAAGAGGCGCGCAAGATCCTGCAGGAGGCGAAAGACTACGCGGACAAGACCATCAGCTGGTACGCAAAGCGCGGCGGCAGCACAAGAGAGATGGAGCAGGAGAGGACGAAGCTGCGTGAAAAGATGGACAAGCTCGCGGGCAATATCAAAGTCGTCTCGGACACGGGAAATGAGAAGGGCACGCTGTCCGCGAAGGATCTTCAGATCGGGGACGCCGTGAAGGTGATCTCGCTCGGTCTGAAGGGGACGGTCAGCACGCTGCCGGACGCCAAAGGATTTCTGTTCGTGACCCTCGGCATCATGCGGACAAAGGTGCGGATCGACGACCTGATCAAGTTGGACGAGGAAGAGATCACGGCGCCGAACCTGAAGCGAAGCTCCTCGGGCAAGATCAGCATGTCCAAATCCTTCGCGGTCTCCCATGAGATCAATCTGCTCGGGAAGACGGTCGACGAGGCCTGCGCGGAGCTTGACAAATATCTGGACGACGCGGCGCTGGCACACCTGAACACGGTGCGGATTGTGCACGGCAAAGGCACCGGCGCGCTCCGGGCGGGCATCCATAAGTACCTGAAGCGGAACAAGCACGTCCAGTCCTTCCGCCTGGGTGAGTTCGGCGAAGGCGATGCGGGCGTGACGATCGCGGCCCTGAAGTAATCCGGAAGGACACAAAAAGTTCACAAAAATGTTAGCACTCAACGTTGCAGAGTGCTAACAAATGTGTTATAGTAGCATCATGAAAAGCCGTTTGGACTGGTGAAACGACCGGACAGAGGGCTTTTTTGCATCACAGGAAATTTCTTCGGATTTTCTGTGCTACCTCTCAAGAATGAGGGAATGGAGCGTTAATGCAGGCTTGCCTGCTTTATCCTATAGAAAAAATCTTGTGCGAAAGGGGGCATGGGTTTATGAATATTGAGAAATTCACACAGAGGTCGAAAGAAGCCCTGATGGAGCTCGACAAAGTCGCCGTTGATTTCGGCAATCAGGAGATTGAAGAGGAGCACCTCCTGTATGTACTCCTGAACCAGCAGGACAGCCTGATCCGGAAACTGATTGAGAAGATGAACATCGATGCGGACTCATTTACCGAATCCGTCCGGGCGGCCGTTGACGCGAGAGTGAAGGTCAGCGGAGGAGCTTCCCCTTATATCGGCGGCGATCTGAACAAGGTCCTTCTGAAGGCACCTGACGAAGCGAAAGCGATGGGGGACGACTATACGTCCGTCGAGCATCTCTTCCTTGCGATGCTGAAGTACCCGAACCGCGGTGTGAAGGAACTCCTGCGCACATACGGCATCACGAAGGACAGCTTCCTTCAGGCACTCGCGCAGGTGCGCGGCAACCAGAAAGTGACGACGGACAATCCCGAGGTGACCTATGATTCCCTCAGCAAATACGGCACGGACCTGGTTGAAAAGGCGGAGCAGCAGAAACTCGATCCGGTCATCGGCCGGGATGATGAGATCCGCCAGACGATCCTGATCCTGTCCAGAAAGTCCAAGAACAACCCGGTTCTGATCGGGGAGCCGGGCGTCGGCAAGACGGCCGCCGTCGAAGGACTGGCCCAGCGTATCGTAAAGGGGGACGTCCCGGATAATCTGAAGGACAAGCATATCTTTGCCCTTGACATGGGTGCCCTGGTCGCCGGCGCGAAGTACCGCGGCGAATTTGAGGAGCGGCTGAAGGCCGTTCTGGAGGAGGTCCGGAAGTCTGAAGGCCGGATCATCCTCTTCATCGACGAGCTGCATCTGATTGTAGGCGCCGGAAAGACGGACGGCGCGATGGACGCCGGCAATATGCTGAAGCCTATGCTCGCGCGGGGCGAGCTGCACTGCATCGGCGCCACGACGCTTGACGAGTACAGGGAGTACATCGAAAAGGACAAGGCACTGGAGCGCCGCTTCCAGCCGGTGATGATCAATGAGCCGACGGTGGAAGACACCATTTCCATCCTGAGAGGCCTGAAGGAGCGCTATGAAGTCTATCACGGCGTCAAGATCACGGATAATGCGCTCGTGTCGGCCGCGACGCTGTCGCAGCGCTATATTACGGACCGTTTCCTTCCGGACAAGGCGATTGACCTGGTCGATGAAGCCTGCGCCCTGATCAAAACGGAACTGAACTCCCTGCCGACCGAGCTGGACGAGATGAGCCGCCGGATCACGCAGATGGAGATCGAGGAGACGGCACTGAAGAAAGAAACGGACGCGCTGAGCCGCGACCGCCTCGCTTCGCTGCAGAAGGATCTCGCTGAGCTCCGCGACCGCTTCCAGGAACAGAGCGCCCAGTGGGAAAATGAGAAAAAGGCCGTAGACGGCCTGAAGACATACCGCGAGCAGATTGACGAAGTGAACTCTCAGATCGAGATCGCGAAACGGAACTATGACCTGAACCGGGCAGCGGAACTTCAGTACGGGGAACTCCCCAGATTGCAGAAAGCGCTTTCCGAAGCAGAGGAAATGGTGAAAAACCGCGATCTGTCCATGGTCCATGAGGAAGTGGACGACGATGAGATCGCGAAGATTGTCTCCAAGTGGACCGGGATCCCGGTCGCGAAACTGACCGCCGGCGAGCGGGAAAAACTCCTCTCGCTTGAGGACGAACTGCATAAGCGCGTGATCGGGCAAAATGAAGCGGTCAGCAAAGTGGCGGACGCGATCCTGCGCTCGAAAGCCGGTATCAAAGATCCGAAGAGGCCGATCGGCTCGTTCCTGTTCCTCGGCCCGACCGGTGTCGGCAAGACGGAACTGGCCCGTACGCTGGCGGCGTTCCTGTTTGACGATGAGAACAACATGGTCCGGATCGATATGTCGGAGTATATGGAGAAGTATTCCGTCTCCAGACTGATCGGAGCGCCTCCCGGATATGTCGGGTACGACGAGGGCGGGCAGCTCACGGAGGCCGTGAGGAGAAAGCCGTTCTCGGTGGTCCTCTTCGATGAGGTCGAAAAAGCGCATCCGGATGTATTCAACGTCCTGCTTCAGGTCCTGGATGACGGACGGATTACGGACAGCCAGGGTCGGACGGTCGATTTCAAAAACACGATCATCATCCTGACATCCAACATCGGCTCGCAGTACCTGCTGGACGGCATCTCGGAAGACGGAGAGATCAGTGAGTCCGCGCGCGCTTTGGTCGAAGGCGACCTGAAGGCTCATTTCAGGCCTGAATTCCTGAACCGTCTGGACGAGACGATCCTGTTCAAACCGCTCACAAAGGACAATATCAGCGGCATCGTCGAGCTTCTCCTGAACGAACTGAACAGGCGGCTCGAGACGCAGCAGCTCAGGGTATCCCTGACGGACGAGGCAAAGCAGTACGTCATCGACCACGGATACGACCCGGTATACGGCGCCCGTCCGCTGAAGCGCTATCTGCAGCAGCATGTGGAGACGCTCGTGGCCAGGATCATCCTCGGCGGAGACGTTCGCGAAGGTTCCGTCATCATCATCGAGACGGCCGGCGACGGCCTCAGCGCCTACGTGCAGGATCCGGTGACGGTTGAGACGGCATAAGCGAAAGTGAAACGCACACGAAATAAAGAACATCCACCTTCAAACAGCACTTCCGCTGATTGTGCTTCTTCAGGCAGAGCGGAAGTGCTATTATTATGTCATTCAGGAAGGCGGGATCGGAGAGGGCACAGGAAAAACCTTCGGGGCTGAGAACGCCTCCGGCATGTGGCACTTATTGGAGAGGCGATGCGGATTCGAACGATATCGGAAGAACTGAAGAGCGAATTCGGAGGGAAAGTACTCAAGCTTTCTCTGAGTTCCGGATGCACTTGTCCCGTCCGGGACGGCACAAAGGGTACAGGAGGATGCAGCTTCTGCTCGGAGGGCGGATCCGGGGAATTTGCGGCCGCCATTTCCCCGATCCGGGACCAGATCCTTGAGGCAAAGAAACGGGTGGACGCCAAGTTCCCGAAACAGACGCCTGAATCGGACCGCAAGTACATCGCATACTTCCAATCCTTTACCAATACCTACGGAGATCCGGAGAAGCTCGGCGCCCTGTTCCGGGAGACGGCATCCCAGCCGGGGATCGTGATTCTTTCCATCGGAACCCGTCCGGACTGTCTTCCGGATGAGATGATCCGGATCCTCGCGGACATAAACAGATCCTGCAAGGTCTGGGTTGAGCTCGGCCTCCAGACGATACATGAAAAAACCGCGGAGGCATTTGGACGGGGATACGAACTGCCGGTGTTTGAAGATGCGTACCGCCGTCTGAAAGAGGCCGGGCTGACCGTGATCGTTCATATGATCCTGGGACTTCCGGGAGAGAAGAGGGAAGACATGCTCTCGTCCATTCGCTATCTTTCAGATCTTAAGCCGGGCCTTGACGGCGTCAAACTTCAGATGCTCCAGATCCTGAAAGGGACGAGAATGGCGGAACAGTACGCTGAAGCGCCATTTCCCATGATGACGATGGAAACGTATACCGACCTGGTGGTGGAGTGTCTGTCCCTTCTGCCGCCCGGCATCACCGTACACCGCATGACCGGTGATCCGCCGAGGAAGCTGCTGATCGCTCCGGATTGGACCACGGACAAAAAGCGGGTACTGAATATGCTTCGAAGAAAGATAAATGAGGCTTGACAAGCCGATAAAATCGATTATAATTAAATTGTAAACAATATAATTGAATGGCAGAGGAATGACATGGAAAAATACGACTGCTTAAAACTGGAAAATCAGCTCTGTTTCCCGCTGTACGCCTGCGCGAAGGAGATCGTCAGGAAGTATACGCCGCATCTGAATCAGCTTGATCTTACGTATACCCAGTATATTGCGATGATGGTGCTGTGGGAGCAGGAAGAGGTGACCGTCAGTGAACTGGGACGGTGTCTGTATCTGGACTCCGGGACGCTGACTCCGCTGCTCAAAAAGCTGGAGAGCAAAGGGCTGATCACCAGACGCAGGTCGGAGGCGGACGAACGGATCGTGCTCGTCAGAATTACACCCGAGGGGATGAAGCTTCGCGAACGGGCCGCAGGCATACCGCCGCAGATCGGGAACTGTCTGAACCTGAGCCCGGAAGAAGCGAAAACCATGTACGACCTCTGCTATAAAGTCCTGAAATGTTTGTAATATGTTACCCGGCCCGGTTTCGCGGGCCGCAACCGATCTCTCAAAATGGAGGAAAAAAGAATGGCACTGATCAAACTGACATCCGATAACTTTGAACAGGAAGTAAAAAACAGCAGCGAACCGGTTCTCATTGATTTCTGGGCAAGCTGGTGCGGGCCCTGCAAGATGCTTTCCCCGGTTGTGGAAGCCATCGCCGAAGAAGTGACGGATTTCAAAGTCGCAAGCTGCAATGTGGACGATGAGATGGATCTGGCGGGAGAATTCGGCGTGCAGTCGATCCCGACGCTGGTCGTGATCAAGGACGGCAAAGAAGTAAACCGCAGTGTCGGCGTGATCCCGAAGGAACAGATCCTGTCGCTGGTCAGAGGCTGAGAGAGCCGGAAGGGGGAATATGACGGATATCATCATCGTTGGTGCCGGAACAGCCGGCCTCACCGCCGCCATCTATGCGCAGCGCGCAGGGAAAAGCGTCATGCTCTTTGAAGGCACGGCGGTGGGCGGACAGATCATCAATACACCGGACGTGGAAAATTACCCGGGCATCGCTCATACTTCAGGCTTTGAATTTGCCAATGCTCTTTTTGAGCAGGCCAAATCATTCGGAGCGGAGATCCGCTATGAGGCAGTGAAGGAGATCCGGGACGAAGGCGCGGTCAAGAAGGTGCTGACGGGCAGCGGCGAGTATGAAGCGAAGGCGGTCATTCTGGCGACCGGAGCGAAGAACAGGCCGCTCGGCCTTGCACGCGAGCAGGACCTGATCGGACACGGCATTTCCTACTGCGCGACCTGCGACGGCATGTTTTACCGCGGCAAGGATGTCGCAGTCGCAGGCGGCGGCAACACGGCTCTCGAGGACGCGCTCTTCCTGACCAATTTCTGCCGCCATGTATACCTGATTCACAGGAGGGATGCTTTCCGCGGCGATGAGAAAAACGTCAGTCTTCTCAAAGCAAAGGAAAATGTCGAGTTCGTCCTGAACGCCAATGTGACGTCCATCCTGGGCGATGATAAGGTAGAAGGTGTCGAAGTGACTGATAAATTCAGCGGTGAGAAGAGGGAGCTGCCTGTTTCCGGTTTTTTCATCGCGGTCGGGCAGATGCCTGCAAACGAAGCCTTTTCAGGGATCGTGACGCTCGACGACAAAGGATACATCTCAGCCGGTGAGTCCTGCGAGACAGGAACGGCCGGAATCTTCACCGCCGGCGACTGCCGCACAAAGGAAGTCCGTCAGCTGACGACGGCGGCCTCCGACGGCGCTGTCGCGGCTCTTGCGGCGGCCAAATATGTTGAGAGCCTGGCGGAGTAAAACAAAAAGACATTTTGATTACTGCAGGGGGATCTTATGGAACCGAGCAACAGCGTGGCGGTCCGGGAGAAGGCCATAGTCAGGACAAGCATCATCGGGATTCTCGCAAATGTGCTTCTTGCCGCGTTTAAGGCGGCGGTTGGTGTCGTGACGCATTCGATTGCGGTCACGCTTGACGCGGTCAATAATCTGAGCGACGCCCTTTCATCCGTCATCACGATCATCGGGGCCAAAATCGCGGGAAAGCAGCCGGATAAAACGCATCCTTTCGGACACGGGCGCGCGGAATACCTGAGTGCCCTGATCGTTTCCGCGATCGTGCTGTATGCGGGCATCACATCCCTTCTGGAATCCGTAAAGAAAATCATCCATCCTGAGGCGGCGGATTATTCCGTCACGTCCCTGGTGGTCATCGCATCCGCGATTGTGGTTAAGCTGCTGCTTGGGAGATATGTGAAGTCCGTCGGAGAGAAAGTGAATTCCTCTTCCCTTGTGGCTTCCGGCTCAGACGCGCTTTTTGACGCGATCCTCTCTTTGTCCGTCCTGATCAGCGCGATCATCTTCCTGACTACCGGAGTCGGACTCGAGGCGTTTGTCGGCGCGGTGATCGCGGTCGTGATCATCAAGTCCGGCATCGAGATGATGCGGGATACCATCGCGGATATTCTCGGAAAGAGACCGGATGCCGATCTGGCGAGGAAGATCAAGCAGGTCGCCTCAGAGGATCCGGACGTTCACGGCGCCTACGACCTGATCGTGCACAATTACGGGCCGGGGCTCATGGTGGGATCGCTCCATGTGGGCGTTCCGGATACGATGACGGCGGATCGCATCGATGAGATGACGCGGCGGATCGTCGACCGCGTTGCCAGCGAGACAGGGGTGATTCTGACCGGCGTCGGGATCTATTCGATCAACACCAAACAGGATGCAGCGGCGGCGATGCGCGCCGAGATCACGCGCAAAGTGATGGCACATGAAGGCATCATACAGGTCCACGGGTTTTATGTCAACCTCGAGAAGAAGGAAGGGCGGTTTGACGCCGTCATGGACTTCGACGTCAAAGATAAGGCGGAGCTCGCCCGGCAGATTGAGGAAGAGATCCGCGGGATTTATCCGGAGTTCGTATTCCGGATTCAGCCGGATATTGACAGCAGCGAATGAAGGTTCGCTGCTGTTTTTCGCGTCGAGGGCCCGCGTCCCGGATGCTTTTTGCTTTTTGAGAATATTTTTGTGACGCGGGGCGCGGAGAGGCGGTCTTTACAGATAGGAGGCAGGAGAGCGGACGCGGGACGCATCTCACACATCAGGTCAGGGATCGAGCAGACTCCCGTGTGCATCTCACACATCAGGTCAGGTATCGAGCAGACTCCCGTGCGCATCTCACACATCAGGTCTGCCGCTTGCATCTCACTGTTCGTCTTACAGCGATTTTTGACTTCGCTAAAAACGGTCGGCCTCGCCGAAATGATTGCGATTGTGACATGGATTCAGCATCACCACAATAGTCACAAGGGGGAGATTCGGCTCGGCCTCCCAACGCATCAGTTTCAAAAATCGAAGCCTCATATCAGTTCGATGACGCGTCAGACCTGATGTGTGAGACGCACACTGTATGAGTCAGGGATGCACGAGACTCAGTCGTCATGATATGAGTCAGGGATGCACGAGACTTTAGTCGTCTTGAGAAATGTGCCGAAAAAACCGGCTTTGACATGAATGCAAGCTTGTGCCAAAGATTGAAGCCCCGGCTGGATCGCCCTAAAGAACCAGCTTCGTGTACGAGTCCTCTTCGAGAATCGTGATTTACCACCTCTAAGGAGGGGGTTCAGCGCCAACGGCCGTTTTAACTGAATTAGAACCGTGGCCCTGTTTCTACATGGAAATTGTGCACCATCAGCAGCCACTGAGCTATATAAGCCCCGTGAGTCAACATCTCTGAGGAGAACTTTAGAGGCGTTTTTTTCCCTAAAAGCCCGAGAGTTCAAGCCGGAGGCGCCGAACGATCGGTTGCTTTTACGTATGCGGGATGACTCTGCGCATACAGCGGCAGAGTCATCGCCGTAAGCAGAGATGAGATCCATCGCTTACGCAGACTTACGAACGAAGGGGCTCTCCGGTCTGAGGAGAGACCCGAAAGAGAGTTAGTCGGAGTTAGCGATTAGCTCAGCTCTGCGTTGCCGGGTTCGACGAAGAGATGTTGACGGAAGGGGCTGTCAGACCTGAGTCAGCGATTAGCTCAGCTCTGCGTTGCCGGGTTCGACGAAGAGATGCTGACGGAAGGGGCTTTAACGAGAAGCAATGAGACGATGACGTGAATCACTTCAATCCTGTTACATACACCATCACTACATAAGGAGGAACAAAAATGACAAGAAA
>CACXFK010000161.1 GCA_902766945.1 uncultured Lachnospiraceae bacterium
AAGGCGTGCGGTTCTACCTCATGCCGGATCCGGCCAGGGCAAAGGAGAGCGGTCTTGCAAATGTAGCCGTCGCCGCCATGAACCAGGCTTTCTTCACGCTGAGCCTCGGCATCGCGTCGATGGAAATCTTCGGCAGTTATATGTCAAAGGACTGCACGCTCGTATCCGAAAGTATCAGCATCACCGGACTGGATACGCTCGTGGCGCTTCTGTCGGGCCTCATCATTTTCCCGGCCTGCTTCAGTTTCCACGTGCAGCCGGATGCGGGCCCGTCACTGATCTTCATGACGCTCCCGAAGGTCTTCGCGGATATGCCGTTCGGCCGCATCTGGGGCTCGATGTTCTTTATTTTCATGAGCTTCGCCAGCTTTTCAACGGTGACGGCCGTGTTTGAGAATATCGTCTCTTCCAGCATCGACAATTTCGGCTGGGGACGGAAACAGTCTGCGGTCCTGAACTGCATCTTCATGCTGGCCGCGTCGCTGCCATGCGTATTCGGCTATAATATCTGGAGCGGCCTTCGCCTGATCGGCGGCCGCGACGTACTGGATTCGGAAGATTTCATCGTATCGAACCTGCTTCTTCCGACCGGCGCCCTTGTGTACCTCCTGTTCTGCGTCACGAAGTGGGGCTGGGGTTTTGACCGGTATCTCGAGGAATGCAACACCGGAAAAGGAATCCGGATGTCAGAGAAGCTGAAGCCGTTCTTCCAGTTTATCCTGCCGGTCCTGATTCTCATTATTCTGATAAAAGGACTGATTTGACACGGAATATCACGCCAATATCACATAGTTTTGAATATTCTGTGTCCTTGCAAAGAAATGCTTGTTTCACAGAATCTCTTGTGCTAAACTGTGCCAAACCGTTGAGAAAGAAGAGTACCGCACCCTCTTACCTCACAGGGAGCCGCTGACAGTGGGACGGCGGCAGGCAATGCTGCGGGAATGGGCTTTTGAGGTTGAAGCACCAAAAAGAGTGGGCGTTTTCTGCGTGAGCAGGGCGTCAAGCAGGGTGGCACCGCAGGAGTGATGATCAAGACTCTTGTCCCTACAGCAACTGTAGACGGGCAAGGGTCTTTTTGTATGGTCAAACCCCTTGCCTGCAGTAGAAAGGAGCCGGATATGAGCAAGTATGATGTCCCTTACAAGATCTATCTCGAGGAACAGGAGATTCCGAAGGCGTGGTACAACGTCCGCGCGGATATGAAAAACAAGCCCGCGCCGCTGATTCACCCGGGTACGCTTGAACCCCTTAAGTTCGAAGACATGCAGCCGATCTTCTGCGACGAACTGATCCGGCAGGAGCTGGACAACGAGACGCAGTTTATCCCGATTCCGGACGAAGTGCAGAACTTCTACAAGATGTACCGGCCGTCGCCTCTGACGCACGCCGTCTTTCTGGAAAAGCTTCTGGATACGCCGGCGCACATCTTCTATAAGTTTGAAGGAAATAATACGTCAGGAAGCCACAAGCTCAATTCCGCCATCGCCCAGGCGTATTACGCGAAAGCGCAGGGACTGAAAGGCGTGACGACCGAGACCGGAGCCGGCCAGTGGGGCACGGCGCTTTCGATGGCCTGCTCGTATTTCGGCCTCGACTGCAAAGTGTATATGGTCAAGGTCTCCTACGAGCAGAAACCGTTCCGCCGCGAAGTGATGAGGACGTACGGGGCGGACGTGACGCCGTCGCCGTCGATGGAGACGGAGATCGGCCGGAAGATCAACGCCGAACATCCGGGGACGACCGGATCGCTGGGCTGCGCCATTTCCGAAGCGGTGGAAGTCGCGACCTCGACGCCCGGGTACCGGTATGAGCTGGGAAGCGTGCTGAACCAGGTGCTGCTGCATCAGTCCATCATCGGTCTTGAGACCAAGGCGGCCTGCGACAAGTACGGCATCAAACCGGATATCATCATCGGCTGCGCCGGCGGCGGATCGAATCTTGGCGGACTGATTTCTCCTTTCATGGGCGAGAAGCTTCGCGGTGAGGCGGATTACAGAATCATCGCGGTGGAGCCGGCTTCATGCCCGAGCTTTACCAGAGGCCGGTTTGTATATGACTTCTGCGACACCGGTAAGGTCTGCCCGATGGCGAAGATGTATACGCTCGGACACGACTTCATACCGTCCGCCAATCACGCCGGAGGTCTTCGGTATCACGGTATGAGCCCGGTTCTTTCCCAGCTCTACGCGGACGGACTGATGGAAGCGGTTTCGGTGGAACAGACAGCGGTCTTTGAGGCGGCCGAACAGTTTGCGCGGGTCGAGGGCATCCTGCCGGCACCGGAATCGAGCCACGCGATCCGGGCCGCGATTGATGAGGCGCTGAAGTGCAGGGAGACGGGAGAAGAGAAGACCATCATCTTCGGCCTTACCGGAACCGGCTACTTCGATCTGAAGGCCTATGAAGCCTTTAACAACGGCACGATGTCGGACTACATCCCGACAGACGAGGATCTTGAAAAAGGCTTCTCCTCCATTCCGGATATCGGACTTTAAGATTTTATCAAGCCCCTGCTTCCGTCAGCAGGGGTTTGACTTTTCCGGACATCTTGCCATAATGAAGAAAAAAGCGGAGGAACGGTAAGATGGAAGAGAATAATGTGCGGGAATTATACGCGGAGATCATCCGGACCCTGATCAGCCGCGGGATGACGATCACGACGATGGAGAGCTGCACGGGAGGGCTGATCGCTTCCCTTCTTACCGACACGGAAGGCGCGTCGGCCGCGTTGCGCGGGGCTTATGTCACGTACAGCAACGAGGCAAAAAAAGCCGCCGGCGTACCGGCGGAGATTCTGGATCGGTATGGAGTTTACTCCAAAGAAACCGCCCGCTCGATGGCGGAGCGCTGCCGCGCGGCTTTCGGCGCGGATATCGGGATCGGCGTAACCGGAACCTTCGGGAATACGGACCCCGCAAACGGGGACAGCGTCCCCGGCGAAGTGTACGCGGCGGTCGCAACAGAGAGCGGGACAAAGGTGCTCCTGTTAAAACTGCCCGTCATGGCCTCCCGGTTCAGTTATAAACTCGCTGCCGCCAGCGCCGTCGCCGGCATGGTGTCGGAGAGTCTGGCCGCCCGGACAGATCATGAACGCGATGAGCGGGAAGACAATATAGTGGAACTCGAAGATATGGTGCTCGACCAGACAGTTGACTGAGATGATCAGCATCAGGAAAAGCCGGTAGTAGCGCCTGTCCATACAATTCCGGATCTGTATATAGGTCAGGATGCCGATGAGCAGGATCGTAAACAGGATGCCTCCGACCAGAAGAACCCGGACATATGAGATATCAATAAACGAGTACTCCTTTGTCCGGGTCAGCCGGCCTCCGTTTCCGGATTCCCTGACGGCCGTGCCGAACAGGGACAGCGGATAAGAGGCGAGTGCCTCGTTTGCATACCGCAGGCGTGAGATATAGGACTTGAAGTTCGGAACAAGCGCCGTGAGCCCTTCGAGTGGCAGCGGCTTTTCTTCCGTATAGCTGAGCGAAAACGCGTTGCTGAGCACAAAGAATACGACAAAGGACGAAGCGGCGGCTCCTCCGATCCATCGCCCGGCAGTCTGCAGCGCTTTTCCGGGACGGAAGCCGGAAGATACGTAGAGCTGGTGCAGCAGCGTCGCGCCGATCACGGTCAGGATGAGGAGCGCGTTGGCGGTTGCGTGGTTCAGCTTTGCCGCGATCAGGTACAGGAAGTACATGACGGGGTAATCCAGATACGCCCACCACCGGCTGCGGACCGGACGGATCATGCACCAGGCGATGACGGTGAACAGAAGATGCGCCGCGTAGTCCGTCTGGGAAATGGAGCCGAGCGCATAGCGGATCGTCTTCAGTCCGTCGTCCATCACGCGGTTCATGCGAAGATTTAAAAGGATGCCCTGCCGCATGCATATGTGCACCGCCACGGTGAGGGCGAGTCCTTCGATCACAAAGATAAGGAGAAGCTTTTTCATATCCTTGCCGGCAGCGGCCGCGATCAGGATGCACATGGCGAGAATCGTGTGCCTCCCGGAACCCTGCCGGTACGCCATGAACCCGATGGCAAGCGAGGCCGTAAGGACGGCGCACAGGAGATGTGATTCCGCCTGCCCCGCTTCAAAAACACCGAGGATGAGAAGCACAAGGAAGACCGTGCGGGTCAGCTGCGTGACCGGATGATCATCGGTCAGGATATACCGGAACATGGTCGTATTCAGATATCTGGAGCAGAAAACGCATGCGAACGCCGCGTAAAAGACCACGTGGAGATACCTGCGGTATGTGACGAGGAAACGGAGATCCTCCCGCGCGCCGGAAAAGACAGCGAGGCGGCTGCCGCGGGCGGCGCAGATCCTGTTCACGATGAGGACAAGGAGCTCGGCGAGGGCCAGATCGACGAGGACCCGGTCCACGGCGACAAAGCCTCGGCCGTAGTCGCGGTACAGGCAGAAGAAAAAGCCGTCGAAGCGGTTGATCAGGAGCAGCAGCAAAGCGTGGCGCCCGGGGATCCGGAGCGCAGAGATGAGGAACCCCGGAAGGCCGGCCGGAGTAAGAGGCGCCTCGCCCGGCACGGGTCCGGAAGAGGCTGCGCCGTTCCGGTTTTTGAACTGCACAAACAGATCGGCCAGTATAAGAAGCACGGACACCGCAAGGAGCCCGTGCAGCAGAAGCTTTGCCGAACCGGAGTGTACTTTATAAGCCCTAAGAGCGATATACGCCGTCACGGTGAAGCTTAAGATCAACCGGAGGCGTCCTTTTTCCGAATCTGTCAGAAGCATGCATACCCTCTCTTTATTTCTTCAGATCGTCTTCCCGATTTGTAAATCACGATTCTCGAAGAGGAATCGTGCGCGAATTGCACAGCAGCGAAGCTGCTTTCCAATGTGCAATTCTGCGATCCGC
>CACXFK010000162.1 GCA_902766945.1 uncultured Lachnospiraceae bacterium
ACGACACCGCCGGACCGCACCACGCCGACTCCGATCGATGCGCCGCCGACGATCTCGATTACCGGCACAAAGACCTGGGATGACGAGAACAACATTCACAACACGCGTCCGGATGCGATCACGGTCCGCCTGTTTGCCAACGGGACGGAGGTAAATGCAACGCCGACATGGACAAGGTCGGACAGCACCAATACCTGGACGTACACGTTCACGAACCTTCCGTCTTCACGCACCTATACCGTCCGTGAGGATCCGGTGCCCGGATACACGGGATCCGTGAGCGGCTACAATATTACGAACACCCTGATACCGAGCACGCCCAGAAACTATGTGACCATCAGCGGCACGAAGACGTGGGCGGACAGCGCAAATGCGGCCGGGACCCGTCCGGGCTTCATCACGGTCAGGCTGTACAGAAACGGCGTAGAAGTTGACTCGAGAAATGTCACAGCCGGTACCGGATGGACGTATTCCTTCGCCAGCATGCCTGCTGACGACGGATACGGCAACCAGTATACATACACGGTCCGCGAGGACGGCGTGCCCGGATACTTTGCCCGCGTTGACGGCTACAATATGACGAACCTGCGGATCCCGACCACCGTTACGAACAACAATACTCCGGGGAACGGCACGGGCTATCCTCCGTTCGGGACAATGAACGAAGAATCTCTGGAAGATCTGGTCGACATCTTCGACTACGATACACCGCTTTGGGGCGGCCTGCTCGGAACCGGTGACACGATGCCGAAGTATCCGTTCATCTTCGCAGGGATCGGTGTGGCGGCGCTCCTGATTCTGATCCTGTTCGGAAGAAAGAAGAAAGAGCGCGGGGACGCCGCATGAAGAGACCTGTCCGCATCGCGCTGATCGTGGTGGCCGTTGTATCGCTCGGCATCGCAGCATCGTATCCGATCCTGTACAGGAGCGAGCGCGAAGACAACAACAGTGCCATGAAAGAATTGGCAAGGATGAGAGACGAGGCGCTTTCCGGTAAGGGGGGCGCCGGTCTTGATGCTGCAGGCCCGGCCGGGACGGATTCCGGAGAAGCCGGTCCTTCCGGTTCGGTCTCTCCCGCCGGCGGCGCCGTCTCTGAAAGCGGGACGGCTGACGGCGGACACGAAGCGTCGGGTGGCGGTGAACAGACAGAAGAAGGAAGCGCAGAAACACCTGGAGAGGAACAACCTGGAGAGGAACAACCTGAAGAGGAAGAGCCTGAGGAACTGACGATCGAAGATCTGATTCTGGACTATGTCCCCGGCCTCAAATGGCGTCAGACGCCGATCCCCGAGTACGAAGAACTCGACGCACCCGTTCTCATCGGAGGAAGGCAGGCGGCCGTGGACCGGGACAAAAGGACCGGCGCTCTCCCGTACTACATGAAAGAAAAGGTGGAACTCGACGAGACCAGGATCCTGCCGGAACTTCGGCCGATCTATATGCGGAACAAGGATATGGTCGGCTGGCTGCATATACCGGATACGGTCATAGACTATCCGGTTGTCCAGTGTCAGAACAGCGATTTTTATCTTGAGCACGATTTCTACGGCAAAGAAAACAATAACGGCCAGATTATCCTGGATACGAAGTGCGACCCCTATACGCCCAGTTACAACCTGGTCATCAGCGGACACCACATGAGATCGGGCGATATGTTCGGCAATCTTCCCGAGTACCGCGACAAGAGCTACTGGGAGTCGCACCGTTTCGTGGAGTTCGATCATCTGATGGAGCGGAAATACTACGTCGTCATCGCTGCATTTTATTCCGCGGACTATGATGAGGATGAAGAAGGTTTCCGTTATAACGCGGATATTCAGTACCGGATCGATGCCGATCAGTGGCTCGCTGAGATCCGGGCCAGCCAGATCTACGATACCGGCATTGAAGCTGAGTTCGGAGATGAGTTCATTACACTGACGACTTGCGACAGAAGCCGCAGACAGGACGGACGCTTTGTCCTCATTTTAAGAAAAATACGGGAAGGAGAGAAGTTTTCATGAAAAAATGCCTGATTGCCTGTGCACTTGCTCTTCTGATGACGGCCACACCGGTTGCGGCTGAATGGAAGGAAGGCAGAAGCCCCGCACAGCCGTACGCCGGCGTACCTGAAGTGGACCTTTCCCAGACGATGGGATATATCATGATGTATCCCCGGACCAAGATGCCGGCAGAACATTTCTGCGACAAGCTTGAGATCTATCTTCCCAGAGAAGACGTAAAGCTGGGCGACGGGACGCTGCGCCTGTATGGAAAAGACGGAGAGATTCTGTCGGTGAAGTTTTCGGAGTCCGATCTTGTGGAGCTTCGCCCTCTTAACGACAATGAGATGGAAGGCCTTATGTGGGGCGGCGGCACCGCGATCGTGATCACGCTTCCGGTATCGCTTACGATCGGGGAGTCTTATTACGTCACGATGGAAGAAGGCTGCTTCACCGCGGAAAACGGTTCGGTCGTGAGTCCGGGATACACGAAGAATACGGTCTGGACACCGGTTCTTTCCGGTGACTTCGGCATTAACGCACTCAGCTATACCGAAGGCACTTACGCGAGCGGCATGTCAGCGGCAGCGGCTCCGGCTTCCGGGGATGTTCCGGCCAAAACGACTACGACGGTCGTTACGGCAGGCGAAAGCACAACGTCTTCCGCAAGCCCGCAGACAAATGAAACTTCTGCTTCAGCTGCGGTGGCGGCGGCTCCCGAGTCTGACGGACCGGTCACGGTGACGACGAAGCCGAAGACCGGTGACGGCCTCCGTTTCGACCTGCTTCTTGGCGGAGATGCGGTAGACGCCGTGCTGTATTCCGAGAACAATTCAGTCCTCTTTGACCCGATGGAATATACGGAGTCCGGCGAGGTCAAGGGCAGGATCCTGAGTGATGATGTGAAGTGGGGCATTGTGTTCATGAATGCGAACGGCGATGTTCTCGATATGGTGTCTGTCGCCTATTGATCGTTCCGGAGGAATTCAGATGCTGAGGAGAAGGCGCTTATTGCCATTTATCCTTGCCGGTATATCCCTCTTTCTGCTGACGCTGATTCTTTCAGCCTCCTCCCGCCGGTCGGCGGTCCCGGCCTACGCATCCGCGGCGGATGCGCTGTGGCCTCAGTTTAACGAGGAGGGGACTGTCATTGACGGACTGCTGGAGATGGATTATTCACACGCGGAGCACGGGTATGTGATCTGTCGGACCGCGATCCCTACCGCAAACCGGCTGAAGATGCGTGTCGTGTATGAGGGCATGCAGCTGACCTATGACCTTGACAACGGGGGCAAGGCCGAGATCTTTCCGCTGCAGCTTGGTTCGGGTTATTATGAGTTTGACCTGTATGAAAATGTCGACGGCTCCAAGTATGCCGCGGCCGGACAGATCGGACTCGAGGCCGCGCTGGTCAGTGAGACGGCGGCCTTCCTTGTACCGAACCAATACGTCTATTACACGAGCGAATCGCCTTCCGTGCTGAAGTCGGATGAAATCAGCAGCGGAAGTCAGAGCGAGATTTATCAGGCTGTGTGCGATTTTATGGCAAGCGAGTTTACATATGATTTTGTCCGGGCACAGACCATTTCCCCGGGTGAGCTTCCTGAAGTCGATACCTGCTTTGAGATGAAAACCGGTATCTGCCAGGATCTCGCGTCCGTGATGGTCAGCATGCTGCGCGTACAGGGGATTCCGTCACGGCTCATGATCGGTTACGCGGATGGTTACTATCATGCCTGGACACAGTCAATTGTTGACGGGGAGGAGAAGTTCTTTGACTCGACGGCAGCCATCAATGCACTAAATGCCGCAGACTATGCGACGGAGCGCTATTATTAAGGAGGTACGGATATATGGCCGGAAAAAGCAATCGCACCATCGATCCGATGGAAGTGGCCAGCTTCTGCAGCCAGATCGGACTGATTCTGGACGCGGGGCTGCCCCTCTATGACGGGCTCGAATCCATGAGCGGCTCCGCGAAGGGAAGCGGGCAGGAAGATCTTTACCGCTCTGTCTACGAGGGAATGAACGAAACGGGTACCCTCTACGGGGCTCTGAAGAAAAATGACGCCTGGCCGACCTATATGGTCGAGCTGGTTAAAGTCGGCGAGGAGACCGGGCAGCTTGAGTATGTCATGAACGGCCTCTCCGAGTACTATGAGCGCGAGTCCAGGATCCGCTCGGCGATAGTCAATGCCGTGACCTATCCGCTTGTGCTCGGCGTCCTGCTCGTCGTGATCGTGCTCACGATGATCTGGAAGGTACTGCCGGTGTTCCGGCGCGTGCTGAACAGCATGGGCATGGAGATGGGCGGAACCGGAAGCGCTATGCTGAGGCTGGGTTCCGTGATCGGCTGGGTCGTCCTGATCGTCGTTCTCGTCATCGTCGTGTTGGTGGTGGCCGCCATTATTCTGATGAAGACGTCAGCGAGGGACAAGGTTCTCGGAATCCTGAGAAAGCTGTTCCCGTCGATCCGCAGGCTGGATCTGAAGCTGAACAATTCCCGCGTGGCCAGCGTGCTCTCGATCATGCTGTCAAGCGGATTCACGGCACAGGAAGCCTTCCGCATCATGCCGTCGGTGCTCTCCAATGATGAGACCATCAGCAAGGTCGGCGAGATCCGGAACAAGCTGGAAGAAGGCAAAGGATTTGCGGATGCCGTGTCCGATTCCGGACTCTTCCCGGGCATCAATGAGAGAATGATCCGGGTCGGCACCGCGACAGGACGCGAGGACCGGGTGATGAAGAAGATCGCGTCCTCCTATGAGGAGGAAGTTGAGGACGGCATTACGCGTCTCGTCGCGATCATCGAGCCGACGCTCATCGCGATTCTCGCAGTTGTCATCGGCGCGATCCTTCTGTCCGTGATGTTCCCGATGATCGGGATCCTGTCCAATACGCTTTAAGAAAACCCGCTTTTTGAGGAGGCGTTATGATCACTTGGAAGGAAGCTGCTGTGATCGCCGGTACGGCCGCTCTTTTGATCGGCGGCTGGCAGATGTTTTCGGGAGTAGACCGGGCTGAGAAGGACGCACAGACGCGGATGGTCACGGAAGCCGTACGCGACGCCGCGCTTACGTGCTATGCGGTCGAAGGCGCCTATCCCATGAGCCTTGATTATCTGTGCGATAACTACGGGCTGGCGTACGATGAAAACCGATACAGGGTTACATATGACGCATTTTCTTCTAATCTCTTTCCCGAAATCCGGGTTACGGAGATGAATCAGGGTGGAGCTCGATGAGAAGATATACGGTACAACACAGGATGCAGGGCGCATTTGTCTTTGTGCTCCTGGGCGTGTTCGCGGTCATGTCGACGCTCCTGGTGATACTCGGTGCACAGATGTACCGGTCGGTTGAAGCCAGGGCGGACTTAAGCCGCGAGAGCCGGATCCTTACCTCGTATGTGCGAGGGATGGTCCGCGCCGAGGACGCGGAGGATGCGGTCCGGATCGAGGAGATAGACGGCGTGGAGACGCTGTCCCTGCATGAGATGATCGGTCAGGATGCGTACGTGACGAGACTGTACGTTTCCGACGGCATGCTCTGCGAATTATTTACGAAAGAGGAAAGACCGTTTGATCCGGGACACGGGACAAAACTGATCGAGGCGGATTCATTTCACTGCGAGATGGATGGACGCCTGCTCACCGTGCGGCTCACGTACGAGGGCGGTGATGAGGAGTGTACCGTGTCGGAGGCACTGAAGTGCCGGTCGGATTCATAAAGTCGAAGGGTAAGGAGAGACATCCATGAAAGACAGGAACCGTGCGGATCTTCTTCTGATCGAGATCCTCATAGCCGTATTCTTCTTCATGCTGTCGCTGACGGTGCTCGTCAGGATCTTTGCGTCTGCCAGAAATACGGTTTACCGCGCGGATGCCGAAACCCGCGCGCTGGCGGAAGCGCAGAATGTCGCTGAAACACTTTACGGCGCGGATGATCCGGAGAGTGTCCTGAAAGAAGCGGGCTATATCGCATCACACGGCGTCTTTTCCAGACGCTTTGATGACTTTGCAATCTCGGTGACCGTAAGCCGCGAGAATACGGCGGCGGGCGTGATGCACAAAGCGGAAGTCAGAGGATTCTGCCATGAGGATGATCCGGAGGCGAAGCGGCAGTCCGATGAGGAACTGTTTGTGCTTCCCTGCGCCTGGTATCTTGCCGGACAGCCGGGCTGAAGGAGGGACAGATGGATAAGAAGAGCAGGATTACATTCGGTCCCGGCGCGGCCTCGATTATTCTGATTCTCGTGGTGCTCTCGATGAGCATTCTCGGTATCCTTGCGCTGATCAGCGCGAGGAACGCCGGAAAGCTGAGCGACCGGAGCGCGGACGTGATTGAGGCGGTTTATGCGCTGAATGCGAAGGCGGAACAGTCCTACGCGGATCTCGACGGCATTCTCGCTTCTGCCCGGGCAAACGGGGCAGGAGAAAGTGCGGACGATATCCAGCCGCTGCTTCCCGCAGGAATGAAGATAGAAGGCAATACGATCAGCTGGGAGGAATCTGACGGCGTCAGAGCGCTCAAGTGCGAGGTGGAATGGACGCCTCAGGGCGGAGCGGAAAGGCTCAGATGGACGGAGCACCGTCTGTCTGCGATAACGGTGGATGATCTATGGAACTGAAAGAAATGCTCCAGGCGGCCCACACGATGGGCGCTTCCGATATTTTCCTTATACCGGGCGCAAGAGTATCCTGTAAAGTCCGCGGGGAGATCGTTCCGATCTCAGGCGACATCCTGATGCCGGCGGACACGGAGCGGCTGGTTGGTGAGGCTTATCAATATGCGAACCGGTCGATCGAGCACCTGAACCGGAACGGGGACGACGATTTCTCATTCCCGCTGCCGGGCGTCAGCCGGTTCCGCTGCAACGCGTACTTCCAGAGAGGGACGATGGCGGCGACCTGCCGCTCCATTTCCTTTGAACTTCCCGATCCGGACGACCTGAAGATCCCGGGAGCCGTGATGAATCTGACGTCGCTCCAGAACGGCATGATCCTCGTGACCGGACCGGCCGGAAGCGGCAAGAGCACGACGCTTGCCTGCATGATTGACTGGATCAATGAGAACCGCGGCGGCCATATCATCACGATCGAGGATCCGATCGAGTATCTGCATAAGCATAAAAAATCGCTGATCAGCCAGCGCGAAGTGCCAAATGACGCCAGGTCGTTCAGCAGAGCGCTGCGTGCGGTCCTCCGCCAGGCACCGGAAGTCATCATGCTCGGTGAAATGCGCGATCTCGATACGATCCGCACGGCGATTACGGCAGCGGAAACGGGACACCTGGTCCTGTCCTCCCTGCATACAACCGGCGCGTCCAAAACAGTGGATCGCATTCTCGACACGTTCCCGGCTGAGCAGCAGGCCCAGATCCGCATGCAGCTTTCCCTGGTTCTCCGCGCCGTTGTCTCGCAGCGGCTGATTCCGAGAAAGGACGGAGGCCGCATGGCGGTCTTTGAGGTGATGGTCGTCAACCCCGCGATCCAGAATCTGATCCGCGACGGACGCACCCAGCAGATCGACAACGTGATCTTCGGAGGAACCGGACAGGGCATGCTGGCCATGGATGCGGAACTCCAGAAGCTGTTTAAGAACGGCGAGATCACCAGGGAGACGGCGCTGCTTTACGCGATGAACCCGGAGACGCTTTCCAAGCGCCTGTTCTGAGGCCGTACCCGCGCCTGCCCGGATGCTTCTTCCGGTGCATGCCCCGCACCTCACAAATGCATAGACACGAAGAGCCGGAACAGAAAGTCCCGGCTCTTGTTTTGCAGGAAGTGAAGTGATAGAATGGTAAGGCATAGGCTGCAGTTTGCAGTA
>CACXFK010000163.1 GCA_902766945.1 uncultured Lachnospiraceae bacterium
ATGGCGGCAAAGGCGGCCACGATGACCGAAGCCGTGATAAAGAGCGCGGCAGCGTGCGCATTCATCTTCTGCTTTGTCCTTATGATTTACCTTTTAAGCAGCATACTTCTGAAGGAATTCACAGCATTTCGTGTGGCGGCTCCAGAAGAGCTTATCGCCGACCTGATTGCTGCTGCTCGAATCCGACTGGTCCTTTTTCAGCTGCTTCATGATGTTGTCCAGTGTGTAGTTCTTCTTGCATCGCTTAAAGATCCGGTCTGCCGCGCTGACGCCGCCGAGATGGCGGATCTGGCAGTACATATGGATCGCCCAGGCGTTGGAAGTATATTTGCTCTTACAGTCTTTTACAAATCCGACCATATAGGATCTGAACAGTTCGTCCTGGCATTTTTTCCCGTTCGCTGAAGTGATCAGCTTGATCAGGAGCTTCTTCGCTTTGGAAGAAGGATTCCAGCGCGTCTTCACCCAGTCCTTTTTCAGGGCTTTGATAATGGTGCGCTTGGTATCGATCTTTTTAAAGGCCTTCGGAGATTTTTTGTAAATATTCTGGACGAGGCGCTGTGCCTCGGACCCATAAAACTGAGCCCAGCCGAGCGTGATCGTCACTTCGTTGGACGTGTTGGCATAGGGTCCTTCGTAGGCTGCGTAATCACGGTTTCCGTATACCTGTCCGCCGGATTCCACCGCACCGATAATATTCGTGAGAATATCGTAATCCCGGCTGTCGCTCCATTTCCTGGTTGATACTTTATAAACAGAGGACGAGGAGGATTTGACCTTCTTCAGGGTAAAAAACTGCCCTTTGAATCCTTTGTAAGTGAACAGCCGGACGTTTGCGCGGTTCGCGTCGCTTGAGCCGGCCACGGACATGACTTTTTTGGAAAGTACAGACTGGAAGACGTAGGATCCGTTCTTTTTCGTGATATACCACTTCTGCTGGTCGTCCTTGTTATAGGTGCCCTGGCAGATGTTTGTCTTGTTTTTGGTTCCGCCGTTTTCGGCCTCAAGAACCTTCCCGGAGCGCTTGTTTTTAATCGTATAGGTGCCGTCTCCGAGCGGCTTGATATAAAAGATCTGCTTGTCGGCACCGCTGTATTTGAACAGATATGCATTGGCCCCGGCTTTTTTTGATCCGTTCTTGATCGCCACAACACGCTTTGATGAGCACTTGGGGTAAAGAACGTAATACCCGGCAGAGACTTTGGCGTCGCTGCCGATCGGATCACTGTGAAAATACTCTATCTCATCATCAGCATAAATACTGAGCGGAATCGTAAAAAGCATCAGACTGATCAGAACAAATAGAATTTTCTTCATAGGCGGCTCCCTTCTTATGCGAACCCCTCTCTCCACATGTCATCAGGTGTTGTCAATGTGCGGATGCTGCAGTGCCGGACCGCAGCCGAAAGTTAAGTTTTATTTATGACAATGTAGCACTTTTGTAACAATTTGGCAAGATCAAATGACCGGATTACAGGGTTGTCAGCCTTGAAAATGCGTCCGCAGCCGTCTTTTTCAGAGAGCGGGAAGCGTCTTCGGAAGCGCTTCTGGCTTCGGAATTCAGGTGCTTTGCCGATCCCCGGTCACGAAAAAGCCTCGTTTGTCCGTATACAATGAGCGCGGCACCTTCGGCCGCGGATGAAAGAATCAGCGCGGTGCTGCCCAGATGCGCAAGTTCACTGACAAGGGCCTTTTTGGCCGCGTGATTGATTTTTTCTGCCGCTTCACCGCAAAGCGCGATCACTTTCAGCGCGTTCCGGGTGACAAGATCGTCCGGAGGAGTCTCCTCCTCTTCAGTTTTTTTCTCTTCGATCTCTTCCGGCCTGTCTTCCGGAGGCAGATGCAGATCGGGAAGAACCGCCGCCGGGTCACTCAGCGCGCGGAATTCCTCAAACAGTGTGTCACATCCGGGGATCTCTTCCACTGCGGCCGCGCAGATGGAGGGAATCACAC
The DNA here is from genome assembly GCA_902766945.1 of uncultured Lachnospiraceae bacterium. GTDB lineage: Bacteria > Bacillota > Clostridia > Lachnospirales > Lachnospiraceae > Chordicoccus. The sequence continues at coordinate 1,954 of CACXFK010000163.1, forward strand.
AGATGGCTTCTGAATCTTTCATAGTTTTTTATGCTCCTAACAGATTCGGCGGGCGCCTCATCCAGGGTTGTCTCACGGATCAGATGTGCTCTTCATCCGGCAGCCGAAGCCGGCTGTACAGCATATTGCACAAAAATGAATTGACAAGGCACAATGCGATGGTCTGCGGGATCCGGGAGATCCAGGTCGCACGAAACGGAAGATGATACAAAACGCTGAGCCCCATCACGGTGAGTCCCTGCGAGGTCAGCATCATCATGCCGAACAAGACCAGGACAAAACGGAGATATCGTTTCACCGGATGGTTCCGGATGGAAAGAAACGGCCTGAAAAGCGCCGGAATCACACCGGTCAGAATCGCCGATGTGATAATAAACGGATTGGGTGCGTAGCCGTTAATGGCACAGCCGATTAAATCGCCGAGAAATCCGGTGACGCCCCCGAAAAACGAGCCGAGCCAGAGGCTGCTTAAGATCACGGGAACCGAACCGATTGAGATCCTGAAAATCCTTCCGACAGGAACCGAAACAAATCTGGACAGAACGACGTTCAGGGCAACCAGTACACCGGCATAAGCGAGCGTGCGGGAAGTTGGTCTTTTCATAAACAAAACCTCATTTTTTCTTAGATACGATTAAACACCCGCCTGACAACTGTGTCAAGCGGGTGCCTAAAACCTCACACTTCGTTCACTCTTTTCCCTGGAATGTCCGAATCTTTACTTGTGATTGAGCGCTGCCTGAGCCGCTGCAAGTCTCGCGATCGGGACACGGAACGGGCTGCAGGAAACATAGTTGAGACCAACTGTCTGGCAGAACTCGATCGTGGACGGATCGCCGCCGTGCTCGCCGCAGATGCCGAGCTTCAGATCCGGGCGTGTGCCGCGGCCGAGCTTGGAAGCCATCTTGACAAGCTTGCCTACGCCGGCCTGGTCAAGTCTTGCAAACGGATCGGACTCATAGATCTTGTTCGTGTAATAGCTGTCGAGGAACTTGCCGGCGTCGTCACGGCTGAAGCCGAACGTCATCTGCGTCAGGTCGTTTGTACCGAATGAGAAGAATTCGGCCTCTTCAGCGATCTCGTCAGCGAGCAGAGCCGCTCTCGGGATCTCGATCATCGTACCGACATGATAGCGGATATCGGAGCTCTTCTCTTCCTTAACCTTTTCGGCTGTAGCGACGATGATGTCCTTGACGAACTTCAGCTCTTTCTTTTCGCCTACAAGCGGAACCATGATCTCGGGTACGATGTGATAACCCTTCTCCTGGGTTACTTCGATCGCCGCTTCCATGATCGCGCGTGTCTGCATCTCGGCGATCTCCGGATAGGTGACGTCGAGACGGCAGCCGCGGTGACCCATCATCGGGTTGAACTCATGAAGCGCTTCGCACTTCGCAGCCACTTCTTCGTATGTCTTGCCCATATCCTTGGCAAGGGCTTCGATTTCTTCCGGTTCCTTCGGAACGAACTCATGGAGAGGCGGATCGAGAAGTCTGACGTTCATGGATCTGCCTTCCAGTGCCTCGTACATAGCCTTGAAGTCGCTCTTCTGATACGGAAGCAGTTCTGCAAGGGCAGCCTTTCTCTCTTCCTGTGTATCGGAAAGAATCATCTTTCTCATGTGATGGATTCTCTCGGTATCGAAGAACATATGCTCCGTACGGCAAAGGCCGATGCCCTGTGCGCCGAGCGCGACAGCCTGCTTCGCATCGCGCGGTGTGTCGGCGTTCGTGCGGACCTTCATCGTTCTGTACTGGTCAGCCCAGTCCATGATGCGCTTGAAGTTGCCGCCGATATTGGCCGGAACCGTCTTGATGTCGCCGTAATAGATGTTGCCTGTGGAGCCGTCAAGAGAAATGTAGTCGCCTTCAACGATGTGCTTTCCGCCGAGCTCGAACCACTTCTCTTCTTCGTTGATCTTGATCTC
>CACXFK010000164.1 GCA_902766945.1 uncultured Lachnospiraceae bacterium
GAAGACCGGATCCATGAAGACCGGATCCATGAAGAGACGGCCGGTCAAAGCGTCCGATGGGGAAAAGAGCGCCGGACCATCCTGACCGCGCTTTTTGCAGTCGCCCTCATCAGCTTCGTAAAAAACCTGGGGTTTGCTTTTCCGTCGCTCGATATCGAGACCGGCATGCGGCCTGAAATCCCGAGACTGTTTTATGCGGCGGGCCTGATCGCCGCGGGGATCCTCACCGACCGGGACCGTCGGGCCGGCGCTGTCTCGACGATGGCGGCTCTCGCTCTTCCGTTTATCCTGCAGGTGGCGGCATCCGAGCCGGTTCCGGCGTATTTGTGCTGGGGAATCGGATACCTGTTCTTTGGCTTTTTCTCCGTCTACAGGGTGGTTGTTTTTTCTGATCTGGGCGAACAGACCGCGCTTGCTGCTCTGTCACCCGCGGGTCTTTTGGCAGGAAGGGCCGGAGACGCGGCCGGCACGGCGGTCAGCCTTGCCGCCGGGGGCAGGAGGATGCTTATTCTGTCTGTGACGGCTGTCTCGTTCATCGCCGCCGTGTGCCTGTTTTTTGTGCTGTACCGCCTGCTTTACGAGAGCGGAAAAAGGACGGAACTCACGGAACAGGAGGCCTTTGAGGCATTTGCCATGCAGTACGGCTTATCGGGCCGTGAGAAAGAAGTACTCGGCTCTCTGCTTGAGGGCGGCTCGAACAGCGATATCGCGGGGAAGCTGTATATCTCGGAGAGCACCGTCAAGTATCACGTACATAATATACTAAGGAAGACCGGCTGCAAAAGCAGGGCCGACCTGGTTGCCCGCTTCAACCTGTTCCGGTATCCCAATCTCCGGAAGGCTTACGGGTGAAGCGGAATCTTTTAACGAAAAGAGGGAACAGCCATAAATAATACAGGGATTCGATCGAAACTTAAGTATTTCCGGAGCCTCAGGTTCCGGTTTACGGTGATGCTCATCCTGATCGGCATCATCCCGGCGACCGTCGCGTCTGCGGTCATCGTCCGCAACTACAAGAACCGCGCGGTCGAGATCCGTACGAGCAACGTCAAGAACCAGTGCGACGTCATAAGCAGTTCGATCCTCGGCGAGGAGTATCTGACCGGGACGGGAAAATCCGACGTGATCGACAGCCAGCTGGCCATGCTGAGCAACATTTACAACGGCCGCCTGCTGATCATCAACTCGGCGTTCCGGGTCGTGAAGGACACCTTTGACCTGGACACCGGCAGGACGTCCGTCTCCAAGGAAGTCATCCGGTGCTTTGAGACAGGGACCGGCTCAACGCAGTATGACGACCGGAACTCTTATATCGAGCTGACGACCCCGATCATCGACACGGCCTCGTCGCGCACGATCGGCGTGCTGGTCGCCTCCATTTCGACAAACGAGATCCAGCAGACAGCCAGATACCTGGAAAATCAGGGCATTTTTGTGACCTCGCTTCTGACCATCCTGGTCCTGATCGGGGGATTCTTCATCGCCAATATGCTCGTGAAGCCGTTCACGGAGGTCACGCGGGCGATCGAGGACGTGACGGACGGATATGAGGACGAGGCGATCTCCGTACAGACCTATATTGAGACGGAGCAGATCACCGACGCGTTCAACCAGATGCTGTCCAGAGTGCGTGCACTCGACAACTCCAGACAGGAGTTTGTCTCCAACGTCTCGCACGAGCTCAAGACCCCGCTTACGTCGATGAAGGTGCTGGCGGATTCGCTGAACGGGCAGGAAGATGTCCCTATCGAGATCTATCGGGAGTTTATGAGCGACATTACCCAGGAGATTGACAGGGAGAACAACATCATCACGAACCTGCTCAGTATGGTGCGCATGGACAAGAAGGCAGCGGTGATGAACATCACCCGCTGCGAAGTCGGCGAGGTCCTCGAGCAGGTCATGAAGCGCCTGCGCCCGATCGCCGAGAAGAAAGAGATCCGGCTGATCATGGATCCGTACGAAGTGGTCGAGGCCGATATCGACGTGACGAAGCTTTCGCTGGCATTTTCCAATCTCGTGGAAAACGGCATCAAATACAACGTCGAATCCGGATGGGTGCGGGTGACGCTGAAGCACGACAACAAGTATTTTTATGTCAACGTGGCGGACTCGGGACTCGGGATCCCGGAGGACCAGATCGAGCATATCTTTGAACGTTTCTACAGAGGCGACAAGTCCCACTCCACGGAGATTGAAGGGACCGGTCTCGGGCTGGCGATCACAAAGAGCGCGATCGTGCTGCACCGCGGCATCATCAAAGTGACAAGCAAGGTCGGCGAGGGAACCACCTTTATGGTGCGGATCCCGCTGGTTCATGAGGAGTGAGGTGGCGCATATGAAAGGGATCATACGCGCGGTGCTTCTGATCGCTGCGGCGGCCGTTCTGACCGGCTGCGGCGTTATCAGGAAAAAAAGCCCCGATAAAAGCGTAAAGTATATATGGTATCTGGATGACGAGGCGGACGGGCTCGTACAGGCCCCCTATGAAGGCGACCTGACCGGGACGGAGCTGATGGATGCGTTTCTGGATCTCATCTGGACCGTTCCGGAGAGAACCGGTTACCGGCCTCTTCTCGATGAGGATGTGACGATTCTGCACCATACACTTGAAGGCGGTGTCCTGACGCTCGATTTTTCGTCCGCATACAGGGACATGAGCGGCACGAGGGAAGTGCTGGCCAGGGCCGGTATCGTGAGAACCTTTATTCAGCTGGAAGAAGTCTCCGCGGTTCGTTTCGAGATCGAGGGAGAGGAGGCGGTCTCATTTGAGGGACACCCGCTCGGCCTGATGACGGCGGATTCCTTCGTCGAGGACGCGGGCAAATCGATCAACGCGATCCAGCACGTCGCGATCAACCTGTACTACACGGGCGAGAACGGCAATACGCTCAAACGCGAAGCGCGTTCCATCTATTATACGGCCAGCAAGCCTCTGGAGTGGGCGATCGTCGAGCGGATCATCGCCGGCCCCAAGGTTGAAGGCAACTACGCGACCGTCCCAGCAAACACCCAGATCATCAGCGTCACCAGTGTAAACGGGACTTGTTATGTCAACCTGAACCAGACGTTTCTGACAAGTGCCCTGAATGTCAGCGAAGAGATCCCGATCTACTCGATCGTGAACTCCCTCATCGATGACTGCAGGGATGTGACGCAGGTACAGATCTCGATCGAAGGAGAGAGCAATATGACATTCAGGCAGTCCATGGACTTGAGTCATCCTTTTGAAGCCGACTACACGCTGGTGGAAGCGGCACAGACCGCCAGTGAATAAATCCACAAATCCCGGAGCCCCCGAGGCTCCGGGATTTTTCTGCTTTATAGGAAAAACTTCGAATGTCCTATGAAGCAAAACCCTCCGGGGAATGCACACGCCGCACAGAGGAAGGCAGCAAAGCACTCCGTGCAGGATGCGCACTCGCACATACGGAAGATGCTGCTTTGAGACCGCGCTCGGCGCGCAATGACAGCTCATGAAAGGATTGAACAGATGAAAAGACGTCCCCTTTTTCTCCTCTGCATCGCCGCATCCGTCCTCATCGGGGCGTGCCGTCTGGTCATGGTTTCCGTGATTCCCGCACCGGTCGACCTTGCGGAAGCGGAGCGGATCCTGAACGCGGCGTCTTCCGCGGTGATCTGCGGCATCGTCTCGGAAAGAGACGTCCGGGAAGAATCCGTGACCTATATCCTGAAAAAGGCGGTGCTCGAGCATGAAGGACGCCGGTATGCGGTCGGACGGGTGCAGCTTGCTGCAGGCGCGCCGTACGGAACGGAAGGAGCGGCTCAGGAGCCGCTGTACCGGTGCGGCTGGACGCTCAGAGCGCAGGGCGAGGCGGCGGTCATAGAAGGCCCGGGAAATCCGGGGGAGTTTGACTACCGGCGGTATGAAGCCGTCCGCGGCATCCGCATCCGGATCGGAAAAGCGGATATCCGCGTGCTGGGGCAAAAGACGGCTGTCTTTGGCGAGACGCTCATTCAGATGAGGGAGAGAGCCGGACGGATCATCCGGTCTCTGTTCCCTGAAGACGTGGCGGGAGTGGTCGAAGCCATGCTGATCGGGGACCGGACAGACCTCGATCCGTCTGTGCGGAACCGGTGGCAGCGGAGCGGCATCATGCATGTGCTCGCCATCTCGGGGCTGCATCTTGGCCTCATCGGAATGGCCCTCTTTTCACTGCTGAAATGGCTGCGCCTCGGCCCGGTGTGCGCGGGAACGGCATCGGTTCTCTTCATGGCGGTATATACCGTTTTCATCGGGTGCCCCGTGTCCGCGATCCGGGCACTCATCATGTTCGTCCTCATGATCCTGGCAAAGCTTCTCGGCCGGACCTATGATCCGCCGACGGCCCTGTCCGCGGCCGCTTTGCTGATTCTGATGGAGAATCCGGAATATCTGTTTGACAGCGCGTTCCGGATGTCCTGCTGCGCGGTTCTTATCACGTTTCTCTTCCGGGAGAGAGGGAAGGGGACCGCGGGGATCCTTCTTTATCTCTATATGCTGCCCCTTGTCGCGGAAGCTTATTACGAAGTCCCGCTCCTTTCCGTGCCGGCCAATCTGCTCATCGTGCCGGTCGTGCCGGTTCTCATTGGAAGCGGGATCATATCAGGCGCGTTCTCGGCCGCCTCCCTTCTCTTAATCTCGTCCGGTGCCGGAGCGGCGGGAAATGCCGCGGCCCGTTTGTCCGCGGTCTTGTCGCTGCCCGCAACCTGGCTTCTGAGAACCGTGAACATGGTCACGGAGTGGATCTCACAGCTGCCTTTTGCGACGATCATCACGGGGCATCCGGGGGTGATCCGGATCCTTCTTTTTTATTCCGCGGCGGCTGTCTGGACCGCGCTGCTTTTAAAATGGCGTCTGTACAGGAGACGCTTTTTCCTGTACGCCGCTCTTCCCGTCTTCATCCTGATCCTTTCATTCCGGCCGCGCCGGGGCATGAAAACGACGTTTCTGGACGTGGGACAAGGAGACGGAATCTGTCTTGAGATGCCCTCCGGCGCGGCCATGCTCGTCGATGCGGGGTCTTCCGGTGTGCGGAATGTGGGAGAGAGACGGCTGATCCCGTATCTGAAGTATGAAGGGATCCGCTGCCTCGATTATGTCGTCGTCACGCACCCGGATGAAGATCATATCAGCGGGATCCGGGAGCTGCTGACGCTTAAGGGGGAGAAGCAGCTGTCCATGAAGATCGGCACACTTCTGCTGCCTGCTCCGGGGAAAGACGACGGAGACTGCCGGATGCTGGCAGCACTTGCAGGGAGGAGCGGCGCCCGTGTTTTCTATGTGAAGAGAGGAGACGCCCTCAGGATCGGGGACTGCGGGATCGACGTGCTCGGGCCGGGAGAGACATGCGGCGCATCCGGCGGGGACCGCAATGAGATGAGCATCGTGCTGCGCGTGCGGTATCGCAGCTTTGACATGCTGTTAACCGGAGACGTCACCGGAGACGCGGAGGAAGAGGTACTGCTCTCGCTCAAGAAGGATCCTGCGGCGCAACCGCCCGGTCGGACGGCGGGAAACGTGCAGGCGCAGGGGCGCTTTCTCTGCGGGCCGGCGTTTGAAGTGCTGAAACCGGCGCACCACGGGTCCCGCTATTCCACGCCGCCCGAACTGCTCTCCCTGATCCACCCGGCCGTCTCCGTGATCTCCTGCGGGAGGAACAATCTTTACGGCCATCCCCATGAAGAACTGCTGACCCGCCTTTCTGAGTGCGGCTCATGCGTGGCGCGGACGGATCTTTCCGGCGCGGTCACGGTGGAGACGGACGGCCGGTCTTTTACCGTCCGGACTTTCCGCGCCGGAGCGTGATTTGACGGAACCGGACGTTTGATGTAAAATATGCTTAATCGTGATATATAAAAAGACAAAGGGAGGAGAGGCGATGAAAAAAGCTTATTGCAGGCTGCTGGCAGCGGCTGTTTGCTTCTGCATCTTATTCGGCGCACATTCCGCAGGTGCTTCCGTGAACACGTCGGCTCCGACGATCACGGTGGCGGTCAAAGAGCATCAGACATTAAAGAGCAGAACGATCCTGTCCGGAGTATCGCTCAGGATCATAGCCAAGTGCGACGGCGAGGAGATCAGCCCGCCTGCGCTTAAGTACCGGACGACAAACGCAGCTGTGGCTTCCGTAAGCTCTGACGGAGTGATCACGACACTTAAAGACGGCTCGGCCGATATTGTGATCTCGTCGAGAGACGGCAGGAAAAGAGCCATGATCCGGCTGAAAGTGAGAGGGAGCTGCTTTGACGCGGCGGAGACGGATGATTCCGCCGAGGCCGACGCCGAAGGAGTGGAGGACCTGCTGAAGGGCAGGAGCGGCTCCGTCTGGATGAGAACGGGCATCCTCTTCTGACCGGCGGCTTTACAAAAAAGCGTTGATTTTGACCCTTGACACAATCCGGATGATGACATACAATACAGTCTGTGTGTTCCGCCCATGCCGCAAACTCGTGTCTCTATGGCTAAAGGAGGAACCCCTTTTAACCTATAGAGGATGCACTGTTTACGGAGGTAAGGAAAATTGGCAAACATTAAGTCAGCAAAGAAGAGAATCCTGACAAACGCTAAGAGAGCAGCCAGGAACAAGGCGATCCGTTCTGAGGTCAGAACGTCCGTGAAGAAAGTCGATGCGGCGATCGCGGCAGGCGACAAGAACGCGGCTCAGGAAGCTCTCCGCAATCTGCAGGGTGTGATGGGCAGAGCTACGGCAAAGGGCGTTTACAAGAAGAACAACAACGCCAGAAAGATCTCCCGTATGGCTGTGGCCGTCAACAAGATCGGACAGTAAAAAA
>CACXFK010000165.1 GCA_902766945.1 uncultured Lachnospiraceae bacterium
ATGAAATACGACTTTACAACCATTATAGACAGACACGGAAGAGATGCTCTGGCAGTCGACGCCATCGGGAAGAAACCCGGATTTGCTCCGGATGGCCCGGAAGACGGATTTGACGCGATTCCGATGTGGGTGGCGGATATGAATTTTGCGACCGCCCCGACCGTGACCGCGGCAATGGCCGAGCGCATCCGGCATCCGGCATTCGGATATTTCGAGATTTCGGACAGCTATTATGAATCCGTGATCAGGTGGCACGAGCGGCGCCACGGGGTCAAGGGGCTGACCGCTGAATGCATCGGCTATGAAAATGGCGTTCTCGGAGGTGTCGTCAGCGCGCTGAATGTGTTCTGCTCCCGCGGGGACCCGGTGCTCGTGCATACGCCGACCTATATCGGGTTTACCGGCGTTCTGAACAATAACGGCTATCATATCGTACACAGTCCGCTTAAAGTGGATGAGGACGGCATCTGGCGGATGGATTATGAGGACATGGAGCGGAAGATCGTCGAGAACAGGATTCACGCCGCCATTTTCTGTTCCCCGCATAATCCCTGCGGCCGCGTGTGGGAACGCCGGGAACTGGAGAAAGCGTTTGCCATATTCGAGCGGTACGACGTCCGGGTGATCAGTGACGAGATCTGGTCCGATCTCATACTGGAAGGGAACACGCACATTCCGTCCCAGAGCGTGAGCGAAGACGCCAGACAGCGTACCGTCGCCTTATACGCGCCGTCAAAAACCTTCAATCTGGCCGGCCTGGTCGGCAGCTATCATATTATCTACAACCCGGGGATGCGCGAAAGGATCCGGAAGGAATCCTCGCTCTGTCATTACAATGACATCAATGTACTCTCGATGCATGCCCTGATCGGTGCGTACAGGGACGAGGGCAGCGAGTGGGTGGATGAGCTCAACGCAGTTTTGACGGAAAATGTCCGCTATGCGGTCGGTTATATAAGAGACCGTTTTAAAGGCGTTTTTGTGGCTGAGCCGCAGGGCACCTATATGCTGTTCCTCGACTGTGAAGAATGGTGCCGCGCACACGGAAAGACGCTGCAGGAACTGGAAAAAATGGCCTGGCATGTCGGCGTCGCCTGGCAGGACGGGGCTATGTTCAACGGGAAATACTGCGTCCGGATGAACCTGGCTCTTCCGTTAAGCAGAGTGAAGGAAGCGATGCAGCGGCTCGACCGCTATGTATTTAACGATCCGGAATGATAAGATGCGGGGATGATGAACGATGAATAGTGCAAAAATGCGGCAGATCGAATTGATCGACAAGGCCGCGAGAGGAAGTATCGACGCGGCGGCGGGCCTGGCGGAAGGCTATATGCGCGGCTCTTTCGGTGAACCGGCGAACAGGATCAAAGCGATGAAATGGGCGAAATATGCCGCAAAGCGCGGTAATATCAAGGCCGCGCTGATTATGAAGGAGCTTTTATGAGGATTCTGATTACAAATGATGACGGGATTGAAGCGGGAGGGATCATCCGGCTTGCCGCCGCGGCCGCGGCATTTGGTGAGGTATGGGTTGTGGCTCCCGACAGAGGGCGCAGCGCGGCATCTCACTGCATCACGCTGCACAGTCCCATTGACATCTTTCCGCATGAATTCCCGGTTCCGGGCGTCCATGCCTTTTCCTGCACCGGAATGCCGGCAGACTGCGTTCGCGTCGGCAGCCTGAGTGTGATGCCGGAGAAACCGGACGTGGTGCTGTCCGGCATCAATTACGGTCATAACGTCGCCTCGGATATTCAGTACTCCGCAACGATCGGGGCCGCGCTTGAGGCGTCTTTTCAGGGAATCAGGGGCATCGCGCTCTCGGAAGGCGCCGATCCGGATCACAGCGTAACGGATGCATATCTCCTTCCCGTGCTTGAAAAATGGATCGGCAGCGGAATCCCTGAGGGACAGATCCTCAACATCAATTTCCCGAAGTGCCCGCTTGCGGAATGCAGAGGCATACTGGAGGACCGGACGGTTTCAAAAAGCGTTCCGTTTACGGACCGCTACAGGGAAATTGAAAAACTGCCGGGCGGCGGAGCCCGTTTCATGGTGGACGGATTGTACCGGGAAGAAGCGGAAGAAGGGTCCGATTTCAGAGCTCTGATTGACAGGTACATATCAGCCGGATTCGTTCGGAATCTCTGCTGAGACGTCCGGCACTTTGCCCGGAAAACAGAAGAAGGCGATTTTAAAAAAAGAATGTTGACAGATTCATGCTGAATCGCTATAATAATTTTTGCTGCACGAAAGAAACGTGCGAGCAGGCAATCGATGCGTGGCTCAGTTTGGTAGAGCGCTGCGTTCGGGACGCAGAGGCCGCTGGTTCGAATCCAGTCGCATCGATTTTTTTGTGCCCGGGAGTCCTTGATTCAGAAGGATTCCCGGTTTTTTCATTTCACGATTATTCTTAGATGCTGATTGATTTCGCGAATTTCTGTTTCCGCAGCCACTTGTGGTACGGCAATTTCTCTTCAATAAACCGGCTATTGGCGGCTCAAGCAACTGATGATATAATAATTTATCATTTTAATTCTATTGGCCGGGCCTGTGTTCGCACCGGCAAAAGAGAAGTGACCGGATCCTGATGTCGGGAATCCGGGAGAGGAAACGCTGGTTCCGGCGCATTTCCTACTTGACATAGTAGTGTCTCGCGAGCCACTGCGACAGTCCGTCAAGACCCGGATAGATAATTCGTTCACTGATATTGAGCTGATCCAGCAGATCTCTGATCTGCCACTTCAGCTCTTTTTTTATCACGTACTTGACGGTGTTTTCCGTGTTGGCCGCGAGGAAGTCAACCACATTTTCAATTTTAAGAGGAACGATCGAGAAAAATGAATACTGGTTGATGATCCGCTGCTCGATGGAGGGCGGTTCGACGATCAGCATATACCGGTCCACCATGTCCTCATCATATTCCCTGAGGCTGGTACAGCTTTCCTGCAGCATTCTGAGAGAAAAGACCGTGCTCTGGTATTTCCTCATAATGTCCTGGTATTTGCCCGGCAGAAGTGAGTGCAGCTCATGAACATCGATGCGCCAGACCACCCCGTCGTGGTCGGTCATTTTGTCGAGATTCTGCTCCGTCGTCGCGAAATGAAGGCCGATGAGAGGGGAGAAAGACCAGTCCAGGAGCCTCGTGGGAAGTCCGTGATGCTGCCCGAGAATCATCTGTCTCCAGACGCTGCTCTCGATAGAGGGATCTTCCAGAGCGGCGTACTTGGTGAAATTCTCCAGTATAGGGGGTTCCAGAATAAAGCGCTTCTCTTTGCAGATGCGCTGGAGGGACGTGATGATCCGATAATCCGCATTCGGCATTCCCCGGTACATATGCAGACTTCTGAACCGGTCGAGATCCTGTCTGTAGCGCTGCTCGGTAATGAGAGCCGACACGCCGAATATGTCGTCGATGAGCACGGTTTTATACACGAAAAATCCCTCCCAAGCGTCAATTAATCAGAAAACAGTGCTTTGGTATAAAAATAATCATACAGCAGAGGCCGCGAAATGACAAGAAAAACGGGCCTTTGATCCTGATAAGGAGGCAGAAACGAAATGAAAAAAACGCTTGTGATCGGCTCCGCCGTCTGTGATATCGTCATCCCCGTTGACCATCTCCCGCACAGGGGCGAAGACATCAATATCAGCCGGCAGGATATGTCGCTGGGCGGCTGCGCTTTTAACGTCTGTGACTGCCTGCGGCATTTTGAAGTTCCGTTTATTCCGTTCCTTCCGGTCGGAACAGGCATCTACGGCCGCTTTGTGCGGGAGCATCTGGAGGAGAGAGGCATCCGGTCTTTCTGCGGGGACACCGATAAGGAAAACGGCTGCTGTTACTGCCTTGTGGAGCCGGACGGTGAGCGCTCGTTCCTGTGCTGTCACGGGGCGGAGTATCTGTTTCGGGAGGAGTGGTTTGACCGCCTTGAAAAGAGCGGAGAAGCAGGAGACATCGACAGTGTGTATGTCTGCGGGCTTGAGATCGAGGACGGAACAGGGGAGCGGATTCTTGACTTCCTGGAACGGCACAGGGAGTACAGGATCTTTTTTGCTCCGAGTGCCCGAATCACAAAGATCCAGCCGGAGAGAATGAAGCGGATGCTGGATCTTCGTCCGTTGATCCACCTGAATGAAGAGGAGGCGGCTGCTTTTACGAAATGCGGCACGGTCCGGGAAGCGGGCAGACAGCTCAGCGAGAGGACGAACAATACGGTTCTTGTGACTTGCGGAAGCAGAGGATGTCTGATTTTCCGGGCAGAGGACGGCGCCGTCATCCGGACCGAAGCGTATCCGGCCGGGAAAACGGTTGATACGATCGGCGCGGGAGACAGTCATATCGGATCCGTAATCGCACTCCTTCAGAAGGAATACACGTTGGAGCAGGCGGTGCGGGGAGCCAACCGCATAGCCTCGGCTGTTGTCGGCACGAGGGGAGCCCTGCTGAGCGACGAGCAGTTCCGGCGAGCCGCAGCGCTCATCAGCGATGCACTCTGAACGGCCCGGGCTTCTTAAAGCGAACTTCGATGGACTGTTATTGCCGCAAAAAAGCAAATAATTCTTGAAAATTGTATTCGAAATTGTGGAAATTGCACAGAATCGGTGCTATACTAGACTGCAGCCGGAGTCCATATTCAGGAAACGGATTGTGGACTCGAACAATTTAGAAAGGATGGAAACGACATGGCAACTCCTCATAACAGTGCGGAAAAAGGGCAGATCGCAAAATCGGTCCTGTTGCCCGGGGATCCGCTGCGGGCGCAGTTTATCGCTGAGAACTTTCTGACAGATCCTGTACAGTTTAACAGCGTGCGGGGCATCCTCGGCTATACCGGGACTTATAACGGAAAACCGGTGTCGGTGATGGCCACGGGCATGGGCTGTCCGTCCATCGGCATCTATTCCTATGAGCTGATTCATTTTTATGATGTGGAGAACCTGATCCGCATCGGTTCCTGCGGCGCGATTCAGCCGGATCTGAAGCTCGGCGATATCGTGATGGCGCAGGGAGCCTGCACGGATTCGAATTACGCGAATCAGTTCAAGCTTCCCGGTCAGTTCTGCGCAACAGCTGATTTCGACCTGCTTCTTCACGCAAAGGAGTCGGCGGACCGCCATGGATTCCGCTACAGGATCGGGACGGTCAACTGCACGGATGTTTTCTACCGTAAAAATGACCCCTGGAGAGAGTGGGCGGAGATGGGCGTTCTGGCCAGCGAAATGGAAAGCTTCGCGCTCTACTGCAACGCGGCCGCCGGCAAGGCAAAGGCGCTCGCCATGTTTACGGTTTCGGACTCCCTGGTGACCGGAGAAGAGATGTCTTCCTATGACAGGCAGACGAGCTTTACCAATATGATGACGGTCGCGCTGGAAACGGCGTGCGGCATGTAAGTCACGAGAATCCTGTGTCAAAGATTGAAAATGAGCCGGACAGGAGGGGCTTCCGTTCATCCGGAAGATCCTGACTGAGCTGATATATTTATGTATCTTGTTGTGGAAACCAGCTTTTGTATTAAGTATCGAGGAGGTAAAAAATGAGAAAATTTGCGACACTGGTTGCGGCAACCATGACCGCGGTGCTTACGCTTTCTATGGGTTCTGTTGTGATGGCTGATGACGCGCCGGATTTCACGGGCGAAGGCTCGATCATGTATATGGTGACAGGGCTTGGCGATATGTCCTTCAATGACTCGGGCGAAGTCGGCATGAACACGCTGCGCGCAGCCGGATATGAAGTAAAGACCGTCGAGACCGGCGATGACGCATCGAACTATCTTGATACGATGTACGACATGCTTGACATCGGATATGATTATGTGATTGCCAGCTCAACATATCAGGAGCAGGTCGAGACCGTTGCCCCTGAATATCCGGATACAAAATTCGTCCTGTTTGATATCAACTCCGACACGCAGGTGGCGGCAGACAACATTCTGTACATCTATTTCAAGCAGAATGAATCTTCTTACCTCGGCGGCATCGTTGCGGCAGGCCTTTCCGAAAACGGAGCGATCGGAGCGATCGGCGGTGTCGAAAACCCGGTCATCAAGGACTTTATTACAGGCTTCGTGGATGGCGCGAAGGCGTACAAAGAGGATATCAAGGTCAGCACCGGCTGGGTCGGTGACTGGAGCAACACCGCGAAGATGAAAGAGATCTGCAACACGCAGAATTCCAGCGCCGGCGTCGACGTCTTCTTCCCGATCGCAGGCGGTGCCGGAACCGGTGCGTTTGAGGCGGCTACCGAGATCGACGGCTCCTGGGCTCTTGGCGTTGACTCCGATCAGTATGCGTCCTTCATCAACAGCAACGAAGCGTTCGCAAAGGTCATCCCGACATCCGTCACCAAGGAAGTCGGCAACACGATGGTCAACCTCTTCAAGGATCCGTCTTCCATCGCATGGGGCACCCTGCAGGCGATGGGCGTAGCGGAAGACGCGGTTGGTCTGGCGGAAAATGACTATTATGCCGAAGTTGTTCCGCAGGAGATCCGCGACGCGGTGGAAACTGCCAAGAACGGCATCAAGGACGGCTCGATCGTCGTGAAGTCCTACTTCGACGGCACTGAAGATGACTATGCCGCTCTGATCAGCTCGGTCAGCTGATCCGCGCCGGTACATCACGATTCCCGAAGCGGCATCATGCGCGAACGGGAATCCTTATGTCAAAGACTGAAGTACGGATGATACCGGTAGAGTGACCTGCAGTCAGCATGGGAACCCTGCAGCTTCCTTTAGGTGCAGGGTTCTTTTTTATCTGATCAGAGGGAAAGCATATGGAAGCTTTAAAAATGGAACATATCACGAAGATCTATCCGAATGGCTTCGTGGCAAATAAAGATATCACTTTCTCGGTTCAGCAGGGTGAGATCCATGCTCTCGTCGGAGAGAACGGCGCCGGCAAAACCACTCTGATGAAGGTGCTCTTTGGAATGGAGCAGCCGCAGGAAGGCAGTATCTATGTAAATGAAAAGAAGGTCAGGATCACGTCGCCGCTTGAAGCGATCAGCCTGGGCGTCGGCATGGTGCACCAGCATTTCATGCTGCTTCCGTCCATGAGCGTCGCGCAGAACGTGACGCTTGGCATGGAGCCGAAGAAAAACGGCCTGGTGGACGCCGAGAAGGCGGTTCAGATGACACAGGAAATGTCGGATAAATACAGGTTCGGCCTGGATGCCCGCGCGAGAGTGGCGGATCTGTCCGTCGGCCTGATGCAGAAGGTCGAGATCCTGAAGGCACTGATCCGCGGAGCGAAGGTGCTGATCCTGGATGAGCCGACGGCTGTTCTCACTCCGCAGGAAACGCGTGAGCTGTTTGAGCAGCTGAAACTCCTGAGAGAAAACGGGCATTCCATTATCTTCATTTCGCATAAGCTGGAAGAGGTGATGGAGCTCTGCAATAACGTCACGGTACTCCGTCACGGATACTGCAACGGGACGCACCCGATCGAGGAACTGGACGCCGCGAAGATCTCAAGACTGATGGTGGGACGCGACGTTGTCCTTAAGATCGAGAAGGAAGATCCGAAACCCGGCAAACCGGTTCTTGAAGTGAACAACCTTGTCTGCGTAAACAGCGAAGGGAAAAATGCCGTCGACGGCGTCAGCTTCACGATCCGGGGCGGCGAAGTGGTCGGCATCGCGGGTGTGGAAGGAAACGGCCAGAGCTATCTGTCCGACTGCATCAGCGGCATGATCAAATATGATTCGGGCAGCGTGAAGCTGAACGGGCAGGATATCTCCGGAATGAAGATCAAGGAAATCCGGGAAGCCGGCATGTCCGTGATACCGGAGGACCGAATGACCGTCGGATGCGTGAACGATCTGTCCGTGCGCGCCAACGCCATAGCGGACCGCTTTGAGAAGAAGGAAAATATGAGCGGCATTTTCCTGAATGCGAAGAAGCAGAAGGAGATCACGGACGGGATGATCCGGGAGTTTGAGATTTCCTGCGACAGCCAGGACGAGGCGATCCGTTTCCTGTCCGGCGGCAACATCCAGAAGGTGGTCGTCGCGCGCGAATTTACGAGCGGCGCGAATTTTGTCGTAGCGAACCAGCCTACCCGCGGCGTGGACGTCGGTACCGCGGAGATGATCCGCAAGTACCTGGTCCGGCAAACCCGCGAGAAAGGAATCGGTTCACTCCTGATTTCCGCGGACCTGAATGAAATCCTTGAAGTCAGTGACCGGCTTCTCGTCATGCGTCAGGGCCGGATCGTCGCAGCGTTTCCTAAGGCAAATGTGGTCGACGTGGACGAACTCGGAGAATATATGCTGGGGATCAGGACCATGACTCCCGAAGAGATGGAGGGTCTGTTATGAATAACGCAAAGAAGATCGAAACCTGGTTTGACCTGTTCCGGATCCTGGTTGCCGTTGCGGTGGCCTATGTGATCGCCCTGATTATCCTGGCGATCATTTCCGACGACCCGGTTTACGTGATCGCGCAGTTCATCGCCGGACCGTTTTCAACGTTCAGAAGATTCGGGAATATCCTGACAGCCATGATCCCGATCATGTTCACCGGCGTCTGCATGTGCTTTGTCTATGCGATCAATAAGTTCAATCTTGTCGGCGAAGGCGCGGTGAATCTGGGCGGATGCCTGTCCGCCTGCGTGGCGATCGCCCTGTCGGACAAGGTTCCGGCTCCGCTGCTCCTGATCATCGTGCTTCTTGTCGGAGCGCTTGCAGGCATGCTGTGCTCGCTGATACCGGCGCTCGCGGATCAGGTGTTTCATGCGGACGTCTGCGTCGTCTCGCTGATGATGAATTACATTCTTCTGTATATTACCAACTATATCCTGAAATACCAGATCAAGGATCCGGGATCCTCGATTACCGCTTCTTACAAGTGGACATCGGCTTTGAAGCTGCCGACCCTGATCCCGAAGACGTCGATCCATACCGGATTCCTGATCGCCATTGTCTG
>CACXFK010000166.1 GCA_902766945.1 uncultured Lachnospiraceae bacterium
AGACGAAGATATCCGGCATACCTGTGCCCTGATACTGCTTCTTCAGCTCGTCCTGAATGTTGACGCCGCCGCCCATTGATTCGATCTCAACATGTGTGCCTGTTTCCTCTTCGTATTTCGCAGCCGCTTCCTTCAGCGCCGCATCGACTTCGATCTTGCCGTTGACAAGGCGAAGGGATCCGTCCGCTGCAACGGAGGTAGCCATACCGGCAACCAGAGCACCCGCAACCATAAGAGTCAGAATAGCTTTTTTCATGTGACAACTTCCTCCTTTTTTTGCGCTGTTATGGATACTACGCACAGTGCAAAAGTACTATATTCCACCAAGTGAAATCGATTTTACTTTTGCGCTTAAGTCCAATAGCTATCTTAGCACTGATTGATTTTTTCAGCAAGCAGAGACATACAAAAATCCAAATTACTTCTTTGTTTTTATCTATTCTGCACAAATGCAAGTCCGGTTTTTTGTTTGAATCTGCTTTACCGTTTAAGTTCCTTCATGTTCACCGGGTCTCCGCCGGCAGAAGATCCCCCAGGGCACGCACGCTCTCCCGCTCGACCAGCTCATGCCTGAGGATCACCCGATGCGTTTCCGGTTCTTTTCCGGCCAGCATATTCATGAGGATCGACGCCGCCAGGCTGCCCTTGTGCTCGGCGTTCTGGTGGATCGTCGTGAGGCCGGGCCGGCTCAGCTTCCCGAACAGATTGTCGTCGAAGCCGACGACCGACAGATCCTCCGGAACCCGGATGCCCCGGGCGAAGCAGGCGTTCATGAGCATGACGGCGTACAGATCCGAGCAGCAGAACACGGCCGTAAACTTCCTCGCCTTCTCCGCCATTTTCTCAAATCCGGCCCTGAGGTCTCCCTCCTCGCGGTGCAGATGGAAAAAGTTCCGGTCGCTGTACTCGATCCCGCTCTCCTTAAGAGCCCGCCGGTATCCCCTGAACCTCGCCAGGTCGACGCCCATCTGGTTGTCCGACAGGATTCCGATCTTCCGGTGCCCCTTCTCAATCAGATACCGCGTGGCGTCGTAAGCGCCCTGCTCATCGTCCAGTCCGATGTTGACGAACTCGTCCTCCTCCGCCCCGTCCGCATCGCGATCCACATATGTGTCGATGCAGACGATGGGCTTATGGTATTTCCTGCGCACGCGCAGCGCGTCGTCATCCAGCATGCAGAAGAGAATGAGTCCGTCGACGTTCCAGGTCGAGACGTGCTTCAGGATCTCCGCGATGTCATCCGAGATATAAAGCATCATGAAATAGCCGTTTTCCCGGATCTGTTTCTCGATGCCGCCGATCATCTCCGAAACGAACGGATCCTGAAAGATATTATCGTACTTGTTCTCCCAGGCTTTCAGGACCACGCCGATGATTTTGGAACGGTTCTGGGCAAGGTTGCGCGCGCTGATATTCGGGACGTATTCCACTTCCTCAAGAAATTTCCGCACGCGCTCCGTCGTCTCGCCGGACACTTCACCTGTCTTTCCGTGTATCACGTTGGAAATGGTGGTCGTGCTCATGCCGAGCTGTTCGGCGATCTCTTTGATCGTAATCATCTTGCTTTGCCGAGTGCCATGCGTCCGATCTCCGCCGCGCCCAGAAGACCCTGGTTGTCATCGAGCGACTGGCAGACGATATAGTGCTCGAGATCCGCCGTCTGCTTTGTCTGGATATAATTGTTCATCAGCTCCGCGTATTTCGCGCGGACCTTCGGAAGGAGCACGTCCGCCTTGTGCATGACTCCGCCGCCGAGGATGAAGAGTTCGGGCGACAGCGTCATCGTGTAGCTGACCAGGGCATTTGCGATGTAAAATGCCTCGACATCCCACACATCGTCCCTGTCCCCGAGTTCCTTCGCGCTCTTTCCCCAGCGCTTCTCGATCGACGGTCCCGCCGCGAGTCCCTCGAAGCAGTTCGGGTGATTCGGGCAGATTCCGCGCTCCATCGGGTCATCCGGGGACATAGGCAGAAGGATGTGCCCGCCTTCCGGGTGCAGCATGCCGTGCAGCAGCCGGCCTTCGCTGAGTACGCCGATGCCGATGCCGGTGCCGATCGTGATGTAGACGCAGTTCTTCACGCCGCGTCCGATGCCGTAGGTCGTTTCGCCGAGGACCGATCCGTTGACGTCCGTGTCAAAGCCGACCGGAACGCCGAGTCCCTCAAAGGCCTTCACGACGTTGACGTTTCTCCACGCCACCTTCGGGCTCGTCGTCACGCAGCCGTATGTCGGCGAATCTTCATGCAGATCGATCGGACCGAAGCAGGCTATCCCCAGGCAGTCGATCTGTCGTTCCGCAAAATAATCATAGAGGATCTTCAGCGTCTTCTCCGGATCCTCCGTCGGCGTCGTGAACCGGTCGGAGATGTGTCCCTCGTCGTCCACGATCGCGCAAACCATCTTTGTGCCGCCTGCTTCAAGTGCTCCAAGTCTCATAACTGCTTTCCTCCTGCCTTTTGATTGATTCTCTTTTCTATTTCCCATGGACCCGTTTCGCCATCTTCCGGTCTCTCAGCAAGTCTATCCGCAAGTCCCTCTGTCAGCTGATCCCGCTGATCATCTGATCCACGGCTGACTTCATTTCCTCCACGCATGCCGCGGAGGTTGCCTTGTCGTCCGACACGGCGTAGTAGTAGAACTTGATCTTCGGCTCCGTACCTGACGGCCTCATCGCGAACCAGATGCCCTCTCCGAGATCGAACCGGAGCACGTTGGACGCCGGGATGTCTTCGTAACCGTTTATATAGTCGGTCACCTTCTGCACCTTGAACCGCCCGAAGGAGGAAGGCTTTCCGTCCCGGAACGCGTCCATGATCCGTGCGATGAGCGCCGCCCCGGCAGCCCCTTCCTTTACGAGCGAGACCTGTGCCTCGCTGTAAAAGCCGTATGTCCGGTAGAGTGCCTCCAGGGCATCCTGCAGGGTCATACCTTTTTTCTTATAATACGCGGCCATTTCCGCCACGAGCATCGCGCAGCAGACGCCGTCCTTGTCGCGGACCGCTTCGCCCGGGGCACAGCCGATGCTCTCCTCATACCCGAAGAAGTAGCTGTATCCGTCCGCATAGACCTGCGGAATCCGGCCGCAGATATTTTTAAATCCGGTCAGCGCTTCATAGACCCGTATGCCGTAGCTCTTCGCGATCGCCGCGCCCATGTCGCCGGTCACGATGGACTTGATCAGCGCGGCTTTTTCGGGCAGCTTTCCGGCGGCCTTCATGCCTTCGGCCATATAGGCGATCAGCATGGCGCCGGTCTGGTTTCCGTTCAGGAAATGGAACTTGCCGTCCTCCATCGGGATCTCGATCGCCATGCGGTCGCTGTCCGGATCGGTCGCGATGAGGACCTCCGCCCCGA
>CACXFK010000167.1 GCA_902766945.1 uncultured Lachnospiraceae bacterium
CCCCCGCTGCACACGCAGCCCGAAACCTCCTCTCCGCATACGCCTCCACATCCGCCTCAAGCTCGCGATACTGCCGCAGATACGCTCTCCCCTCGTCCGTCATGCAGCTGGCGCCCCCGCCGGTGCCGCCGTGCCGGATCTCGATCAGCGGGAACCCGAGGGCTGCCTCCGCCCTTTTGAGGATGCGCCTCCCTTTCGTATAACTGAGCCCCATCGCAAGGCAGGCCTCTTTAATCGACCCGGTCTCATCGAGCCGCTCCAGAAGCTCCGCGATGCCGGGTCCGAAAAACCCGGCTCCATTTTCACGAATCGTCAATTTGACCCGGGTTCTGTACTTCTCACCCGGGTCCGGCTGCGTGCCGTTTTGCATGACTGTGTTCTTCTTATCCAAACTCATATCGGTCCAGTTTCCGTAAGGAGGCCCCTCACTGTATGATCCCCTCACTGTATGATCCCGGGACCTTCCAACACCGTGCGCTCACGCACATACTTGGGCAGAAGCTTGGGCGACACAAGGTCCGTCTCGATCCCCGCTTCCCGGAGCTCCTTCTCAAATGCCTCCACATGATCAAGATTCAGCGTGCCGGTCTCCACTTCCTTGCAGCGCGCACCTGCGGCCTTCCCGGCGTCACGGCCGAACACGATCACATCCAGCAGGGAATTGCCCATCAGGCGGTTCGTCCCGTGTACGCCGCCCGTCACTTCGCCGGCCGCGAAGAGATTCGGTACGCCTGTCATGCAGTTCGTGTCAATATCCAGCCCGCCGTTCTGATAATGCAGCGTCGGATAAACCAGCATCGGCTCCTTGGAAATGTCGATGCCGCGCTTCTCAAACATGCGGTACATGGCGGGGATGCGGCTCTTCACCGTGCCTTCGCCATTTTTAATATCGATGATCGGCGAATCAAGCCACACACCGTATCCGTGCTCCGTCGGCACGCCGTTCCCTCTCTTGCACTCGCGGATGATCGCCGCCGCCTCGACGTCGCGCGTCTCAAGCGGATGGACGAAAATATCGCCGTCCTTGTTGACCACTTTCGCGCCGAGCGAGCGCACTTTTTCAGTCACGAGCGCCCCGTAGATCTGGTCCGGATAGGCCACGCCGGTCGGATGATACTGCAGCGTATACTGATAAAGCAGCTTTGCGCCTGCGCGATAGCCGAGAACAAGGCCGTCCGCCGTCGCGCCGTAGTGATTGGAGGTTGGGAAGCCCTGATAATGCATGCGTCCCGCACCGCCTGTCGCCAGGATGACGCACTTCGCTTTTACGACAAAGAGCTCCAGCGTCTCCATGTTGATCAGCACGGCGCCTGCGGCCTGCCCCTTATCATCCTTGATGATCTCGATCGCGGCCGTAAACTCAAGGATCGGGATCTGCCGGTTCAGCACTTCGTCGCGCAGTGTGCGCATGATCTCCGCACCGGTATAATCCTTGCAGGCGTGCATGCGCTTTCTGGACGTTCCGCCTCCGTGCGTCGTGACCATGCGGCCGCTCTCGTCCTTGTCGAACTCGCAGCCGAGGTCGTTCAGCCACTTGATATCGGCGGGAGCCTCCGTCACGAGCTTCCGGACCAGCTCCTTCTTCGCCATGAAATGTCCGCCGCCGAACGCATCAAGGAAATGCTGCGCGGGCGAATCATTTTCCTTATCGGCGGCCTGGATGCCGCCCTCCGCCATCATCGTATTGGCGTCGCCCGTGCGGAGCTTCGTTGCGATCAGCACATCTGCGCCGGCCTCGTCCGCCTCGATCGCAGCCGAGCAGCCCGCTCCGCCTCCGCCGAGTATCAGCACGTCCACGTCATAGGCCGGATGTTCCAGATCCACGTCGCCCGGACGGATCCTGGCGTGCGCCTGAAGCATGGCCGCCAGCTCATGAGGGGCCTTCTCACCCTTATTCGGGCCGACTTTCAGCGCCTCAAATTCATCCTCTCGGTAATCCGGATGGTTTTCGGCCAGCACCTGTTCCTTTTCCTCCGCCGTCATGCGGCGGGGCTCCGCGAAGGCATTTGCCTCGCGTTTTTCGGCCACCTTTTTCAATGATTCCTGATAGCTCTCCGGATACATGTTCTCTCCTCCTACGCCTCGATCTCACGCGTGTTGTACAGTTCACGGATTTCCGCATCCGATTTGCCCATGATCTCTTTCATCGCGTCATCGAAAGAGCCCTCGGCGATCTCTTTTACCCGGGCGATCAGATGCTCTGCATCCGGCGTCAGGTACTTGCCGTTGATCCGTCTGGCCAGTTCCGCCACCTGCGGATGGGAAATGCCGGCCGGACATCTGGCCGAGCAGACGCCGCACATCACGCAGTCAAATGACGCGTCCGCGCAGGCCTTGAAATCGCCCCGCTGGGCGTATGCGATATACTGCATGACATTGAGTCCCTGCGTGCAGGCCTTCGTGCATGCGTTGCAGCCCACGCAGGCGTAGATCTCCGGATAGAGCTGCATCATGACCGCCTGGGTCGGCTCGATCCGGTTGATGTCGTACACTTCCTTTACCAGCGGGAAGAACGGCAGGGTTGCGACATACATATTGTCCTCGACCTTGGTCTGGCACGCGAGCGCCATCTTCAGATCACGCTGCCCCTTGATCCTGTAGATCGTCGCGCAGGCTCCGCAGAAGCCATTCCGGCAGCCGCAGCCGCGCGTGAGCTGGTAGCCGGCGTATTCCATCGCGGTCATGATCGTGAGATGATCCGGCACTTCATATTTTTTTCCAAAAAAGTAGACGTTTACGTTCGCCATTTTTGATTCTCCTTTTCGTGTCGCCGTATGAATCATCTGTCTTTCGCACGCATCCATGCGAGCATGGCTGTACGATCTGCGCAGCCAAATCGCACAGCGCATGGCAGGCGTCAGTATTCGTCAGGCAGCGCGCTCAGCTTGTCAAATGAGAAAACCGGGCCGTCCTTACAGACATACTGGTCGCCGATGTTGCACCGGCCGCATTTCCCGATCCCGCATTTCATACGCATTTCCATCGTGGTCCAGACCTGCTCCTCCCTGAAGCCGAGGCCTTTCAGATTCTCAAGCGTAAAGTGGATCATGATCGGCGGACCGCAGATGACCGGAACCAGCGTCGTCGGGAAATTCAGCTCCGTCACATAGTTCGGAACAAATCCGACATGTCCGTCCCAGCCCTCCTGTTCGCGGTCGATCGTCAGATAGACATGGGTGTCCGGCGACCTGGTCCATTCATTCAGGATCTCCTGATAGTCCACCAGATCGTCCATGGATCTGGATCCGTACAGGATGTGCAGCGCACCGTAGTTCTCACGCTTGTCGCGGCAGTAGTTGATTACCGAGCGAAGCGGCGCGAGGCCGATGCCGCCCGCGATGAAGAGCAGGTCCTTGCCCTTAAAGAAGCCTTCCACGGGGAAACCGTTGCCGTAGGGTCCCCGCACCAGGATCTGCTGTCCGACCTCAATCGAGTGGAGGTAATTGGTCAGACAGCCGCATTTTTTGATGGAGAATTCCATGTACGCCTCATTGGTCGGCGACGAGGTGATGGAGAACATCCCCTCCCCGACCCCGGGAATCGAAAGCATCGCGCACTGTCCCGGAATATGCTCGAAAAGTTTTTTCCCGTCGCATCCGACAACGCGGAACGTCTTGACGTCAGGGGTATCCTGCCGGATATCCGTCACCTGGCCAAGCATCGGGATCAGTTCCTCCCGCTGCATCATACCTTATGCCTCCTCTCCCGCGCCGGCCGGACGGACTCCGGTCAGTTCTTTCATCACTTTGACGATGTTCATATTGATCGGGCACTTTCTAAGGCACCGCCCGCATCCCACACAGCTGAATACGCCGTCATAGCGGATCGGATAATAGACCAGCTTGTGCATAAAGCGCTGACGGAACCTTTCCTTCTGTGTCAGCCGCGGCGTCCCCGATGCCATCAGCGTGAAGTCATGATACATGCAGCTGTCCCAGCAGCGATAGCGCTCGATGCCATGACCGCTGTCGAAGTCGTTGATGTCGAAGCACTGGCAGGTCGGGCAGACAAAGGTACAGGCCCCACAACCGAGGCAGTGGGATGCCATCTCCTCCCATTTCGGCGAGTTGAACACATCCAGTTCTTTCTCTCTGTTATCAGCGGGCTTCAGCGACGCGAGCGGAAGCTTTTCGAGTATCGCCCGGATCCGCCCGGCCTCGGCTTCCACGGCCGCGCCGTCGCTTTCCTCAAGACATTCGCCGGCGCCGGCAAGAAGGGTTTCGCCCTTTTCGGTCAGCGGCTCCAGATAGCAGTATCCGTCCGCTATATACGCCCGCACGTCGCCGTCCGCGGGTTTCGCCGGATCGATGTCAAACGCCGTGCAGAAACAGGTCTCTTCCGGTCTCGCGCAGGCCATCGTCACGATGGCCGCATGCTCGCGTCTCGTCTGATAACTGGTATCCACCGGATCGGCCAGGAAGACACGGTCGAGGATCTCGAAGGACCGGACGTCGCACGCCCTCGCCCCGAAGATCACGAAGTCTTCCGACTCCTCCCTGAGATCCGTGATCTCGATCTTCTGACCCTCGCGGCGGAAACGCGCAAGGGGCTGGATCTGCGGGAAGAAGAAATCCTTGGCGGAACGGACCGTGTTCAGCCGGTTCGAAAGGGCCGTGCCTTCCGTCCATTTTACAAATGAAGCCTGTCCGTCCTCCCTGTCTGCCGGCAGATACACGGTCTTCGTCTCGGAAAGAGCGGCAAATAAAGCGTCCATCTCCGTACAACTGATTCGGTACAGCATTTATTCGGCCCCTCCTTTCCGGACAACGGACGCTTCCGGATCCGCCGTCTCCGTGTAAGCACACATCGGACTCATCTGTCCGCTTACCTCTCCCGCCTGGAAAGGTCCGTAGAGTTCGTTGAAGTCTTTGATGAATTTCCGGTTCAGCAGGTGAAGCGGTATGTGCTCCGGACAGACTCTCGAGCACTCGCCGCAGTCCGTGCAGCGCCCCGCCACGTGATACGCGCGGATGATATGGAACAGCTTCTCCTCGAAGTTGTCGCGCGCGGCCCGGTTCTGGAGACCGGAGCCGGGATTATCAAATACGCAGTTCTCACATGTGCAGGCAGGACAGACGTTGCGGCACGCATTGCAGCGTATGCATCTGGATAGTTCTCCCTGCCAGAAGCTGAAGCGCTCTTTTGCCGTCATGCGCTCAAGCTTCTCCACCATGTCGAAACGCCCGCTGTCCGCGACGACGTCGCCGTCCTCTCCGATCAATTCGTCATACACCACATGCTTTTTGGACTTGCAGGTCAGACACCGGTCCAGCATCACCTCATTGAGCGGCACGGACTCGTCCCCGTACATCGTGTGAACCTTCAGCATCCCGGAAACCGTTTCGACGCCGGTTATGCCGCTGATCCCGCGGGCCCTGAGCTTTTCGACGTCCGCTTTCCCGTATGATTCGACACCGATCACATAGACGTGTTCGCGCCTGATCCGGTGTTCGGTCACGAGCTGATTGAAGCTGTATGTATCGCACGGCTTGAGAAAAGCGAGCACTTTTCCTTCTTTCTCCGACTCTTTGATCAGGTACTTGGAAAGATTGTCCGCGCAGAACTCATTGTAAACGAAATGCGCCTCCAGCTCCCCGGCATCCGTAAAGACCGCCGGGGTGATATCATAGGCGAACTGCCCCGCCTGCCAGCCCAGTACGCGGTCGACGGTGCCGTCCGCAAGCAGTTCCCTGGCCCGGTTTATCAATTCTCTTTGCATCTGAGATCCTCCAGTCTTTCATTCGGACCGAGACGGGTGATGTCCTCCACAAAGCTGTCCATGACCGCCTTGAAGCGGGCTCCTTCCGCCGCTGACACCCATTCAACCCGTGTTCTGGCGCTCTCGACTCCGAGGAAGCTGAGCATGGAGAAGAGCATCGTCATACGTCTTCTCGCGTGATAGTTCCCGGTGCTGTAGTGGCAGTCTCCCGGATGGCATCCGCAGACAATGACGCCGTCCGCGCCTTTCTGAAACGCCCTCAGGATAAACATCGGATTGACCCTGCAGGAGCAGGGAACACGGATGATTTTGACATTGGCCGGGTAGCTGAGCCGGTTCGTGCCGGCCAGGTCCGCGCCGCCGTAGGAACACCAGTTGCAGCAGAACGCGATAATCTTCGGCTTCCACTCTGCCTGCCGGGCAGCCGCGGTTTTCTCCATTACAGACATAATGCATCCACCTCCGCCATGATCTCCTGATTGGTGAAGCCGCGCAGATCCATCGCACCGGACGGACATGTGACGGTGCAGGCGCCGCAGCCCTGGCAGACGGCCGGATTCACCGAAGCCACGCGGCGGATCTTCGTCGTGCGGTCAGGCATGCGGAATTCCTTTTCCTCATACGTGATCGCCCCGTACGGGCAGACGTTCTCGCACTGCGAACAGCCGTTGCACATCCATTCGTCGGAATGCGCGACACACGGATTGCCGACCAGTTCGTTCTTTGACAAAAGACCGATCACCTTCGCCGCGGCCGCGCCGGCCTGGCTGACCGTCTCGGGAATATCCTTCGGTCCCTGGCAGAAGCCGGACAGATAGATGCCGGCTGTCGCCGACTCGACCGGACGAAGCTTGGCGTGGGCTTCCGTGAAAAAGTCATTGGTATCCATCGGCGCGGTCAGCATGGTGGCAAGCGGTCTCGCGCTCCTGTGCGGTTCAAGCGCCGCGGCGAGCACGACCATATCCGCCTCGATCTGCAGCTGCTCCATCAGCAGGAGATCCGCTGCCTGCACGTCCAGCTTTCCGGTTTCCGCGTTGGGGGTAACCTTTCCCACCGCGCCTTTGATATAGTGCACGTTGTACTGCTCGACCGCCCTTCTGTAGAACTCGTCGAACAGCTTGCCCGGCGTTCTCACGTCGATGTAGAACACATAGATGTCCGTATCCGGATAATGGTCCTTTGTCAGGATCGCGTGTTTCGCCGTATACATACAGCAGACCTTGGAGCAGTACGGCTTGCCTCCGTGGCAGCTGTCCTCTGTCTCTCTCGATCCGACGCACTGAATGAATACGATCGTCTTCGGCTCTTTCCCGTCGGAAGGACGGACCAGATGGCCTCCGGTCGGTCCGGCGGCGGACATAAGCCGCTCATATTCAAGCGCGGTTACGACATCCGGGCTGTTCGAGTAAGCATACTCGTCATACTTCGAGACGTCGATCATCTCGTATCCGGTTGCCGCCACGATGGCGCCGTATCCGACTTCGAGATACTCGTCCTTCGCCTCGTAATTGATCGCGTTTGTGCCGCACACCTTGGAACAGACACCGCATTTCCCGGTATTCAGTTTCAGGCAGTACGCCGGGTCGATCGTCGCGATCTTCGGAACCGCCTGGGCAAACGGGATATAGATCGCCTTGCGGTTATTCAGGTTCATATTCCACTCGTCCGGCACCTTCTTCATCGGGCACTTCTCGATGCACGCACCGCAGCCCGTGCACTTCGATTCGTCGACGTAGCGCGCTTTGCGTTTGATGGTCACGGTGAACTGGCCGACAAAGCCCTTGACTTCCGTCACTTCCGAGTAGGCATAGATCGTGATATTCGGGTGCTGCCCGACCTCGACCATCTTCGGCGTGACGATGCAGGACGAGCAGTCAAGCGTCGGGAACGTCTTGTCAAGCTGCGCCATTTTCCCGCCTATGGTCGGCTTCGTCTCGACGATATCAACCTGAAAGCCCGCGTCCGCAATATCGAGCGCGGTCTGCATCCCGGCGATCCCGCCGCCGATCACAAGGGCCCGTTTTGTCACCGGCGTGGAGCCGGCTGTAAGCGGCGTGTTCAGCATGGCTTTTGCCACAGCCGCTTTCATGAGCGCGATCGCTTTTTCCGTTCCGACCTCTTTATCCTTGTGCACCCACGAACACTGCTCGCGGATATTGGCGACCTCGAGCATATACGGGTTCATCCCGATCGAGGCGACGGCCTTCCGGAACGTGGCCTCATGCATGCGGGGCGAACAGGAGCAGACGACCACATGCGTAAGACCGTAAGTAAGGACAGAGTCTTTGATCAGATTCTGGCCGGCCTCGGAACACATATACTGGTAGTCGGTGGAGAACACGACCCCGGGCACGCTTTTTGCTGCTTCGGCTACCGCTTTGACGTCGACGGTCGAAGCGATGTTGGTGCCGCACCAGCATACAAATACACCGATTTTCTGCATCGGATCCTCTCCTTATATCTTCATTTCGTAAACTTTCGGTACGCACTGACGATGGCCTGCTGCGGAAGATCCTCATCCACAAGCGCCGGCAGGTCGTCCGGACGCAGATGATTGGCCTCCTGCTTCCGGATCACGGCCAGTCTGACCGCCTCGATCAGTTTCGCAGGCTGGACCTGTCTCGGGCAGCGTTCCAGGCAGGCCATGCACGACATGCACTTGAACACGGACGCGCTCCGGACAAGCTTCTCAATCTCTCCCCTCTCCACCATGGCAACAAACTGGTGAGGGTGGTACTCCATATTGTCAAAAGACGGGCAGGTCGCGGTGCAGCGCCCGCACCGCATGCATTTGAGCGGGTTGACGCCGCTGATCGCCTCTATCTCTTCCTTTGTCACTTGATAAACAGATGCCATATCAGACTTCCTCCGCTTCGCTTCCGCGCACATCCAGTGCCTCCGCAAGGATCTCCGTCAGGTAGCGGATCTCCACGCCGCTCTCCGCCGCATGGCGCTTCAGGTTATAGAAGCATAACGGGCAGGCCGTCACGATCATCCCGGCTCCCGACGCCTTCGCGTTCCGGAGGATCACCTCCGCCCTCTGCTTCGGGATCTGCGGATCCTCAAGTGTCAGATAGCCTCCGCAGCATTCGTTCCTCTGCGCGTAGACAACGGCTTCCGCGCCGAGCGCACGGATCAGGTCCTCCATAATCGTGGGGTTTTCCGCATTATCCATCTCCATCACATTTGACGGACGGAGAAGCAGGCAGCCGTAGTAAGCTCCGATTTTTCTGCCTGTGAGCGGTTTCCTGACCGCCTCTTTCAGCTTGTCGTACCCGACGTCATCTCTCAGAAGTTCCAGGAGGTGGACCACGCGCGCTTCGCCCGCGTACGGCTCATAGCCCTCCTGGGCCATATAGGCGTTGGCCCGGGTCCGGATGTATTCGTCCGAGGCCATGTCGTGATTGACCTGTTTGATGACGTTGTGACATGCGGAGCACATGGTCAGGAGCGGCTGCTCATGCTGCTTTGCGTACCTGAGCGCCCGGATGGAACTGAGCCGGATCGCGATCTCGTCATGTGACAGCGGATACACGCCGCCGCAGCACTGCCACTCCGGAATCTCCTCGAGGGAAATGCCGAGCGCTTTAAGCGCCGCCCGTCCGCAAAGGTCCAGTTCCTTCGCCTTGTTTTTCAGCGTGCATCCCGGAAAATAGCTGTATACCATAGCATTATCCTTTCCTGCTGTAATATCGGTCACTTCGCCATCTCTTCGGGATGGAACACCTCGTCAAAGCGCTCCGCCGTCAGGAAGCCGAGCTTCACGCAGGCCTCTTTCAAAGAGATGTGATTCGCGTGGGCCAGATGCGCGGTCTTCGCGGCCTTTTCGTATCCGATATACGGATTCAGCGCCGTGACGAGCATAAGGGAATTATAGAGGTTGTCATGCATCTTTTTTTCATCCGCCGTGATGCCGACCGCGCAGTTGACGCGGAACGATTCAATCGATTCTGCGAGCAGCCTGACCGACTGGAGGAAATTGTAAGCCATCACCGGCATAAAGACGTTCAGTTCAAAATTACCCTGTGAGGCGGCCATCCCGATCGCCACATCATTTCCGATCACCTGGACCGCGACCATGGTCACCTGTTCGCACTGAGTCGGATTGACCTTTCCGGGCATGATGGAGGAGCCGGGTTCATTTTCAGGGATCCGGATCTCGCCAAGTCCGTTGCGCGGACCGGAAGCGAGCCAGCGGACGTCATTTGCGATCTTCATCATATCCGCGGCCATCGCCTTTACGGCGCCGTGGGCAAAGACAAGCTCGTCTTTGGACGTAAGCGCATGGAACTTATTCGGAGCTGTGACAAAAGCCTTCCCCGTAAGTTCCGATACATACTCCGCGACTTTCGTATCAAAGCCCTTCGGGGCATTGAGGCCGGTTCCGACCGCGGTGCCGCCGAGCGCCAGTTCTTTCAGCGGTTCGAGCGATCTCTTAATCAGCTCAACGTCCCGCTCTATGGAGGACCGCCAGCCGGAAATCTCCTGTGCAAACCGGATCGGTACCGCGTCCTGCAGATGGGTGCGTCCGGACTTTACGACAGTCGGATTGGCGGCTTCGAGGTCCTTAAAGGTCCCGATCAGGCGTTCCGCGGAAGGGATGAGTTTTTCTTCAAGCGCGATCACGGCCGAAATATGCATCGCGGTCGGGAACGTGTCGTTTGAGGACTGGCTCATGTTGATGTCATCGTTCTGATGGCACAGCTTTTTGCCCGCGATTTCATTTGCGCGGTTCGCGATCACTTCGTTGGCGTTCATATTGGACTGCGTGCCGGAGCCCGTCTGCCAGACGACCAGCGGAAAGTGGTCGTTCAGCGCGCCGGAGATCACCTCGTCGCAGGCCTTGCTGATCGCGTCAAGCTTCTCTTCCGTCATCTTCTTCGGATTCAGGTCGTGATTGGCCAGAGCCGCCGCTTTCTTCAGGATGCCGAACGCATGCGTGATCTCGCGCGGCATCGTCTCAATGCCGACTCCGATCAGGAAGTTTTCGTGACTTCTCTCGGTCTGTGCTCCCCAGTACCGGTCAGCCGGAACCCGGACTTCGCCCATCGAATCGTGTTCAATACGATATTCCATCTTTTCATCCCCCGCTGTTGTCAATTGTGAGATAATCAGCCAGTTTATTACCGCTATACTAGCACGATACCGGAAGGTTATTCAATACAAACTATTGCATAAATCGATATTCGAATATCGAATAAATAAGAAGGCGGAATGACTGCCGCATGCAGAAATTCCGCCTGAAAACACTCTATTCCAAATAATTGTTTTCCATCTCATTTTCGAGACGAAGATGCTGGGAAAGCATGGCAAGAGAACTCGCAAGGTCCTCGTTCTGCACCAGTACGGAATCCGGCACATTCAGCTTCACGAGCGCAAAGTTCCAGATCGCCCGGATGCCTCCGTCCGCAAGCGCATCCGCGACTCCCTGCGCGGCCTCGGCCGGTGTCGTGATGATGCCGATCTGGACGCCTCTCCTTAAGCAGAACTCTTTGATCCGGACGGCGGACAGGATCTCCACGCCGTCCACTTTCTTGTGGATCATACTGCGCTTTGTGTCAAAGGCCGCCACGATCTTCAGCCCGTACCGCTCGAACTCCCGGTTCCTTAAGAGCGCTTTACCCAAAGAGCCCGCCCCGACAAGAACGGCCTCCTTGATGTTGTGGTACCCCATGTACTCTTCAATATCCGAAATAAGCGAGTCGACTTCAAATCCGGCCTTCGGTCTGCCTTTCTTCGAACTCACCGCAGCGACGTCCTTTCGCACCAGAACATCGTTCAATCCGAGTTCCGACGCCATCGCCGCGCAGGAGACGACCTTTCTGCCCGCGTCCTGTGCGGCTTTTAAATATTCCAGGTAATACGGCATCCGCTGCAGCGCCTGAATGGTCAGATAAGAATCACTCGCTGTCTGCTTTGTTTTCATGTGCAATATAGTA